>JAGVPF010000162.1 GCA_020052325.1 archaeon | reverse complement strand
GCTGCTTGTTCGTGTTGACATACCCTATCAAGGGCACAATGCCGTCGCGGTCCAAGGAGTAGTTCCTTGTTTCGGAGAGGTGCGCAGCGAGCTCGGTCGGCTGGCCGGCCTGGTCCCAGTAATGGCCAATCAGAAGCCCGCCCGCAAAGAGCTGGAGGTTTATGATGAGCGCGCTTGCGAAAATGACCGGGATGTTGGAGACGTAGAAGAACTTGAGCGGTAGTTTCGGCACCATGCCGCGCACGCGCTCGAATGCGATAGGTATCTCCACTTTGATGGATTCGGCGTATACGACGGTCAGGAACACGAGAATCGTGAAACCGAACGGCAGCAATGACAGAAGGGCGTTTGGCAACGCTTCGGCGCCGCCTTCTGCCATGACCGAGACCACGCTCGGCGGATACATCTGGCCTATGAAAAGGATATCGAACAGGCCCATGACGATTGAAAGCGAGACGCCGGCTGCGATGAACAGGCTGATGCCGCTCCCGATGCCGTATTTGGTCACGAGCTCATCCAGGAAAAGGACGAGCACCGAACCGAGTGTAATCTGCAGGACGACGAGCACCATAGTGTACGGGGCGTAAATGCTCTGGAGGCCGCTGACCGGGTCCACGATGACTCCCTCGCCAAGGCCGGTGAAAATGGGCGTTACGGGGACTATACCGGCGAAAATCACGAAAATCAAGGCTTCGACCAGCGCGAGCAGGATTGCGAGTATCTTCTGGGTCTCGAGGAATTTGGCCCGGTCCTTCTTGTCTTTGAGGTTGAGGTTCAGCAGTCCGGCTCCGACAAAGAGCTGGAGGAATATGCTGGCAAGGACGATGGGCCCGATTCCCGTGGTAAGAAGGCTCCCTATCCTGGATGCGGTTATCGTCTGGAGGAAATCGATGCCGCCGGTAATCTGCGGGACGCCGAAGACCGTAGTCTGGTACATGAGGAAATACAGCACCAGGGCAAGGCCCGTCCACATCAGGCGTTCCTTGCTCCCGAGCGGCTTCTCCGGAGCCTTGATTACAGGTAAAAATCCTGCTAGTGAATGTAAAATGTCTATTACTCCCATCAGAAGAACCTCAGGTACTCAGGTAGATCATTCCAAGTAATTTTATAAACCTGCTTCCATCACATGGAGACGCATGTCACGCAGCCAATGGCTTGGCCGGCTCCAATTTGGAAATCTGCCCGCCGACCTGGCCGAGTTTCTTTTCCACGTTCTTGCTCCATGCGGATGCCCGGATGACAAGCGGGACCGTCACCTTTCCGGTCGCGAGGACCTTGCCCTCGAAATCGAAGTGGTACTTGCCCGCTTTCTTTTCAAGCAGGTTGCCCAGCGCCTTCTGGTTTATATCGTAAAGGTGGGTCACGCTGACACTCGCCGAGTTGCTCGGCCGGACGAAACCGGTCTTGCCGAAGTATCCGGGAGCGTATTTCGCTGCCCACGTCCCCTTGTGCTTGCAAACGCCGGCCATGCCGCGCCCTCCACGGTTGCCGCTTCCCCTCCTGTTCTTGCAATTGCCGCGGCCGTGCGTCCTGTGGCCGAGGTATCCTTTTTTCTGCCTTCCTTGCCTCTTTGTCATGAAAATCACCTTACATCATGCGCCTGAGCAGGGAGTCCATCTCGCCCCTCTTGCCCAGATCGCCCTGCGGAAAGCTCCGCTTAATGTCCCTGTACCCCTTCGAGGGCGGGCTAAGCCTGAAGACCGGATTCGCAAAATCAATGGTCTTCTTTCCGGAAAATATTTCGTTCGCCACCTTCTTGATGGCGTCCTCCTTGAGGACCGTCCTCAGCATGCTGCTGCCTTTCCTTCCGCGCTTTATCAGAAGGGAGAGTATCGTCTCCTCGGCAACAGGCCCATATGCCACGTAGTCCTTGACCTGCTCCAGCATGCCTTTGTACTGGGGCGAGTCGTCGACCAGGACACAGTGGTTCGGCCGTACGAGCCTCAGCAGTTCCATCGCCTTGACGATGCGGGGCGCGATTTTGCGGACCCCCCTTACGCGAACAACAGCTATTTTCATAAATATCCCCTCGTGAGAATACTTCATTCCGCCCTCGGTTTGAGGAGGTTGAGGTTATCCAACGCCTTTATCGTGGCGACCGCCATGTTGTAAACATTCTTTCCGCCGTGGGCCGAGCTCCAGACGTCTTTAACGCCGGCCATGCCCAGGACCTTCTTCACGACATCGTTTGCCGCAAGGCCAAGCCCCCTCGGGGCAGGCTTCAATGTTACAATCGTGCTGCCTTCCTTTCCGACAGTCTTCATGGTCACCGAGTGGTGCAGGGCGCATTTGCATTCCCAGCTTCCGCACCCGGTGCGTATCGCCAGCATGTGCTTCTTCGCATCACGTATGGCATAATCCATCGCGGGCTTGAGTTCGTCCGATTTGCCCACGCCGAGGCCGACGTGCCCTTTGCGGTCCCCGATGACGGTGACCACGCGGAACTTGATGCGCTTTCCCGAGTCGGTGACCCTCTGGGTCGTCTTTATCAGGAGCGTCTCGGACTCCATGCCCGGAAGCAGGATGTCGACGAGCTCGGTCTCGAGAATCGGCTTTCCTGAAACGAGTATCTCCTCAAGCGTGGTGACCTCGCCGCTTTTGACCTTGATGCCCATGCTGGTGCGGGGCTGCCACGATTCCTTGTCCACGGTCCTTATTTTTTCTGCCATCAAATATCACCCTGGTTTGTGCTCAGCCTGCGCTGATTTTCCCTTTTGCCTCGTTGAATATGCCCTTGTACTTGTCGGGCGGGTTCGAAAGCTTGCTAGAAGGCACCTTCTCCTTGTCGAAATGAGAGCTGAGCCCCGCGTCCGCCGCACCCTGCTGCGCCGCGAACATGATTGAACCCTTCGAAGGGACGTACATCCCCATGTCAAGAACGAACTCCTTGACCCCTTTCTTCTGCGCCATCTTGCCGGCCATGAGGCCCGCGAGGTATGCGGTCCATACGTTCCTCTTCGAGGGCCACTTGTAGAGCTTTGAGAGGTGCGTGCCGCTCACTGTGAGCAACGTCCGGTCGCCCTTGGGGTCGAAGTTGATGAACTGGACTACGATTCCCTTGTTGCTCCTGCGCACGACCATCCTAGTCCGGCCTCCCTTTACGAGAGCCAGCCTCTTGGCGAAATTGGTCTTGCCTTCCCTTCTCCGGCGGAAGTATACCTTGAAACTCGGACCATCTGCTCGCGTCATCTTTGTTCACCCTTTACATGCGTGGCATGTTCATGCCCTTTGGCGGGGCTTTCTGCCCCCGCTTTCGGAGCCTCTTTCTTCTGCTCGGCCTTTGCCCCGGCTTTCAGCGGTTTCTGTTTTTTCGGCTTGGGCTCGGGTTTCTTGTATTCGGCTTTCACCGGCTCGAAGCTCTGCGCCACAAGGCCGGCCTCTTTGAGGTAAAGAAGCATTGCCCTCTTGTTCCTGAATATGCCGCTTTTGACCTTGCCGTATATCGAGCGCCTCGCCTCGTTCTTGAGGGCCCCGGTGTCGAGAAGCATGTTGAGGAAGCGCCTCTGCGCGCGGATTTTCTGCATCCAGACCGCCTTGCTGTCCAGCGGGGTGCCCTTGCGCCTTCCGCGCCCGGTTCGCCCGGTCCTTCGCGTGCTGGCGCGCCCCTGTTTCTTGGCCTTCGTAATGATGCCCTTGTCTATCAGGCCGCGGACGTCGCTCCTCGTAAGGGCGCCTTCCGCCTCTTTCAGGCCGTCCGGGTTTATCCTGACCTTGTTCCTCCCGACATTGAATATGTCGGCCGCAAGCCTCCGTACTGTCACGATTGTCATGAGCAAACACCTACTTCTTCGACGGCCCGGACTTGCCGTCCTCCTTCACACCATTGAACCGGTTGTTCAGCACCTTGAGTTTGAGCGCCTTGGCCCTTTCCTCAAGCTGCCCCCTCTTCTTCCTGCCAAGGGCGGATGCAAGCCGTACGACGACTTCAGCCTCCTTCAGGGCATCCAGCTCTGCGAGGTTGCTGACAAGCACTTCCGTCTTTCCGCTTGAATGCAGTCCCCGGACCCCGATTTCGTTCTTGTAGCCGATTTTCGGAAGGGCTCCCATGAACTGGAACTTCATGCGCTTCTTGTTGTGGGTTCCGCGCGGCTTTCTCCAGCGGGCCTTCACGCTCTTGAAGAATCCGAGATTCGGAACATTGAACTTCGGCTTCTTCTTGCGCGTTATCCGCAATTTCTTGGTTTTTCCTGGTTTTTTCTCTGCCATGAATATCAACCCCTCAGACTTCGACCTCGTAAATGCCGTCCTGGAAGACGCGGCCGTCCTTGTCCTTGATGCGCATCGCGGTCCTGAGGTTGGCTATCGTCTGGCCTACGGCCTCCTTGTCAGGGCCGGAAACGGTGACGCTCTGCCCCTTCGCCAGGACCTTCGTGCTGCCGATAAGGACTGTTTTCCTCGGCTGCTTCTCCCCGAGGAAGTTCTTGACAAACACATCGCTCCCCTTCACTTCTACCGTGATGGGGAAGTGCGCGTAAAGCAGCTTCAGGTTCCTCGTGTATCCGCTTGAGACGCCCTTAAGCATGCTTCTGAGGATGGAATCCAAGGTGCCGTAAAGGGCCTTGTTCGGAGTCTCGAGCTCTATCCTGTTGCCATTGACTTTGACCTGCGCCCCTTTCGGGAACATCTTCTGTACCTCGCCCTGGGGGCCTTTGGCGGTTATCTTGTGGCCATCGACCCGGACGTTTATGCCTTGTGGGATTTCCATGAGCAACACCTAGTAAACGTACGCGAGCAGCCTTCCGCCGAATTTTTTCTTTTCGGCATCGGCGTTCGTCATTATCCCGCCCGGCGTCGAGACTATCAGCAGCCCCACGCCGAAACCTGGAATGAACTCCTGCTCCCGCTTGGACCAGTCCGTCCTCCGGACGGGCATCCTCGGCTTGATGACGCCGCAGTCGTTTATTCTGCCGTCGAGGACTATCTCGTACCAGCCCCCGCGCCCGTCATCGAGAACCTTGTAGTCCTTGAGGTACTTGTGCTCCTTTAGCACACGGAGTATCTCGCCTATCAGCCTTGTCGCCTTGACAGTGCATTTGCCCTGTCCGACGATTTCGTGCGTCTTTATCGTATTAAGAGCATCAGCCAAATGGTCAGTCATCGAATCAACCCCCGTATTTGCGGAAACCGATGCTTTCAGCCATCTCCCTGAAGCATCTCCTGCAGACGTTGAGCCTGTACTTGCGTATCAGCGCCCTGGAGTTGCCGCAGTTCCGGCAAACACGCTTTCCTTTTCCCTTGTATCTTTCCTCCATTGACAGCGTCATAAACATCACTCGATTTTCACGTTCAGGTTTGACTTCGCGAATTCCATCGCCTCATCCCGGCTTACGCGGTGGCATTTTCCCACCGATACCGACTTCAGCTTCCTCAATGAAACACGCCTCCCTTTCCTCGAGAGCGAGACGCAGATATCAAAACCGAACATCGGTATGGCCGGGTCGTATTTTGCACCCGGGAAGTCGATGTACTCGTGGACGCCGAAGGCGAAGTTGCCCTGCTTGTCGAAGTTGGACTGCTTGAGCACCTTCCGTTTTGCCGTGATGGCCTTGTCCAGGAATGCCCTTGCCTCCGAGCCCCGCAGCGTGACTTTCGTCCCGATGGGAAGGCCCTTCCTCAGCTTGAAGACCGGGTCCCTGCGCCTCGCGTGCGTCTCCACGGGCGTCCTCCCGTCAGCGAGCCTCTCAAGAAGGCTTTTTGCCTGCTCGAGCTTGTCGCCTGGGGCGCCCACACCGATATTGACCGTAACTTTCTCGATGAGTATCTCACGCATCTTGTTCGCGTCCATTCGATTCACCCTTTGGCTCCGAAGGCCTCGTCAACGACAAACAGGTATTTTGCCACCGTGACGAATTCTTCCGACTTGTCCTGCACGAGCGCTTCCGAGGGCTTTCCCCCCTTGCGCTCGATTATCTCCTTGAGCTTGACTATCATGCCTGCGTGCTTGCCTTCCATGATAAGGCACCGCGCGCCCTTGTCCCTTTTCAGGTGCGATTTCATCGCCACCTTCGGGAGCGAGACTATCACGCTGTCCCCGACATGTATGTGGTTGTCGGAAAGCATGTTCCTCCCGTCGTGAAACGTTACGCTCATCTTCCCGCCGGGAATCGTGTGCTTCCTCACGACGCGCAGAATCTTGTGCGCCGCCTCGTCCTTGCCGATTTCGTGCGGGACGAGCCTGCCCTTGGCATCGACCATTATGCGGAAGTGCTTTCCGCTCTTTG
>JAGVPF010000130.1 GCA_020052325.1 archaeon | reverse complement strand
GCCGCCTGTATAGCTCTCTGCGGCGATGGAGGCACGAGCGAAGGGGATTTCCATGACGCGCTCAACTTCGCCGGCGTCTGGAACGCCCCCTGCGTCTTTGTTGTATCCAACAACCAGTGGGCGATTTCGGTACCAAGGAAAATGCAGACTCATTCTGAAACACTGGCCCAGAAGGCGCTCGCTTACGGCGTGAAGGGCATCCAAGTGGACGGCAACGATGTTCTGGGCGTGTACAAAGCCGTGAAGGACGCCTCGGACGATGCTAGGGCTGGCAAGGGCCCCACCCTGATTGAGTGCGTGACATACAGGATGGGCCCCCACACCACCGCGGACGACCCGAAAAAGTACCGCCCGGATTCCGAGGTGGCATTTTGGCGCGAGAGGGACCCGATAAAACGCTTCCGGGCTTATCTTGAAGCCAAGGGCATATGGAGCGATGCCTTCGAGAAAAAAGTTCAGGATGAAATCGCTGGGATTGTCGACAAAACAGTCACGGATGCCGAAGCCTACAAGCCGGACCCGAAGGATATCTTCAGGTATACGTACTCCAGGATGCCGAAGGACATCGAAATGCAGATGAAGGAATGCTTCGGGGAATAGAAGGGGTGGCGCTCATGAAAATGAACATGGTGGAAGCGATCAATAATTGCCTGCGGCAGGAAATGGAACGCGACGATGCGATTGTCCTCTTGGGAGAGGACGTCGGCTTAGACGGCGGCGTCTTCCGCGTGACCGAGGGCTTATTTGCTAAATTCGGAAAGAATCGCGTCATAGACACTCCTCTTTCGGAAAACGGCATAATCGGAACGGCTATCGGAATGGCCGCCATGGGCCTGCGGCCGGTTCCAGAGATTCAATTCCAGGGATTCGATTACGAAGGCTACCACCAGGTCGTCCAGCACATGTCGCACCTGCGGAACCGTACGAGGGGGGCGATAACGCTTCCTATTGTCATGAGGCTGCCGGCAGGCGGGGGGATAAAGGCGCTCGAGCACCACGGGGAAAGCGCCGAGAGCATCTACATCCACATGCCAGGCCTCAAAGTCGTCTATCCGTCATCGCCTTACGACGCCAAAGGGCTCCTGGCCGCCTGCCTGGCCGACGAGGATCCTGTTTTGTTTTTCGAACCGAAGAGGATATACCGCGCTTATCGGGAGGAAGTGCCGGAGGAGAGGTATACTGTGCCCCTTGGCAAAGCGAATATACTCCGGGAAGGCAACGACGTCACGCTGATTTCATGGGGGGCCATGACTTATGTCAGCAAGGATGCAATCGAGGATGCCGCCAAGGGGGGGATATCGGTAGAGCATATCGATTTGAGGACTCTTTCACCCTGCGACTGGGATACCATTCATAGCTCGGTGAAGAAGACAGGAAGGGCGGTCGTCGTGCATGAAGCGTACAAGACACTGGGTTTTGGAGCCGAGATAGCCGCAAGAATTATGGAGAATGACTTCCTCGAGATGGAAGCGCCTGTCCGCCGCGTAACCGGATGGGACATCCAGATACCGCTTCCGAGGCACGAGGAGTATTTCTTCCCGGGAAAAGAGAGGATATTGAAGGGCATCATCGAGACAGCGCGATTCTGAACTAGCCAAGGGGGTTGTTGTTATAGCCAAGGAATTCAGGTTTCCGGATTTGGGCGAAGGGATTCATGAGGGCACGGTAGTGAAGTGGCATGTCCGGGAAGGCGACATGGTGAAGGCAGACCAGGTGCTTGCAGAAGTGGAAACCGACAAGGCGGTCGTCGAACTGCCCTCGCCGTTTTCAGGCAAAATGCTGAGGATTAATTTCACCGAAGGCATGGTGGTCAAGGTTGGCGAGGTCCTGCTTGTAATCGGGGAAAGCGGCGAGGCCGTGCCGGCCCCCCAGGTTCAGCCGGATGCACAGAAATCAGAGGCACAGGCGCATGTTTTCGCGGGCGCACCGCAGGTTTCAGGTTCAATGCAACCAATTCCCACCCACCATCTTGCTGCACCTTCGACTAGGAAATTAGCGAGGGAACTTGGTGTGGACATAGACAGGGTCCAAGGCAGCGGCCCGGGCGGGCGCATCATGGACGAGGATGTCCGGAAAGCAGCCCCCGCATCAATGGAAAAAACGCCGGCAGGTGTTGGCAAGCCCGGCGCAATCCTGCCCCAGGCCGCGCCGTCATCAAGGCCGCCTGGAGCGCCGACAATAATATATGAGGAAGGCGATGAGCGCATCCCCCTAACCCATCTTCGCAAAATCATCGCGGAGCGCATGGTCTATTCAAAGACGCACATCCCCCACGCCTGCGGGATGGATATCGCCGATGTCACGAAGCTCGTCGAAGTCCGGGAAAAGGAGAAGAAGAATTTCGAGCCCAAGGGGATAAAGCTCACCTACCTCCCTTTCATCGTCAAGGCGGTCGCAATCGCTCTCAGGGAATACCCGAAATTCAACGCGCATTTCGATGAAGAGATAGGGGAGCTCATCATCAGGAAGAAGCACAACATCGGGATTGCCGTCGACACACCCGAGGGCCTGATGGTGCCGGTTGTGAAGGATGTCGACAAGAAATCCATTATCGAGATAGCGCGCGACATCGAGCACCTTGCCGATATGGCGAGGCAGAGGAAGCTGAAGCTTGATGAGATACGCGGCGGGACGTTCACGATAACGAATGTCGGCAGCGTCGGTGGCATGTTCTCAAGCCCGATAATCAATCCGCCGGAAGTGGCGATAATGGGCGTGCATCGGATAAAGGACATGCCCCTTGCGTTGAATGACAAGGTGAAAGTCCGAAAGGCCATGGGGATTTCCATGTGCTTCGACCACCGTGTCGCAGACGGGGCAGAAGCCACATTGTTCATGAACGTTGTCATGAAGCATCTTGAGGACCCGGGCCTTATGCTGGTGGACATGATATGAATCAGTGCGCCGTGCCGGAGTAAATAGGATGAAGTTTGCTGAATCTTTAACCGGAGTAGGCAAGGAGGAAAGATTCCAATGGTGATGGGGGAGTTATCTACGAAGACGGACGTCGCCGTGATTGGCGGTGGCCCGGGAGGATATACGGCGGCAATCAGGGCGGCGCAGCTCGGCCTTGACGTCATCCTTGTAGAGAAAGACAAACTCGGGGGCTGCTGCACGAACGTCGGCTGCATCCCGTCAAAGGCATTGATACACATCGCCAGCCTCTTATATGATGTCAGGAACGAGCAGGGGGTAAAGATGGGTTTTGGCCCGTCAATCCAGTTCGACTTCAAAAAAGCGCGTTCATACCAGGATGGCGTCGTGAAGGAGATGAGGGACGGCATAGCAACGCTGTGCTCGCTCAACGGAATCGAAGTCATCAAGGGACAGGCGTTCTTCACATCATCAAGTAAGATATCCGTCCAGACCGAGGCGGGCTCGAGGGAAATCGAATTCAAAAAAGCCATCATTGCAACCGGAACCGGCATCAACGAGCTGGAAAACCTTCCGTTCGATCATGGGATGATTATCAGCTCGGACGACGTTTTTTCGCTTGCGGAGCAGCCTTCTTCGCTCTTGATTGTGGGCGGGGGATACATCGCGGTCGAGATGGCGGCATTGTTCGCGAAACTTGGCACAAAGGTGACAATCATCTACAGGGGGGAGCGCCTCCTGAAGAGCATGGATTCGGACCTGGGCGAAGCCGCGTCCAAGGGCATGAAAAGGCTCGGGGTAGAGGTTCTTTTTAACAGCCAAATCACAAGCGTATCTGGGAACGAGGCACGGGTTTCGACAGGGAATAGCGAGAGAAGCCTGGGATTCGATAAAATCCTTGTGGCTGCCGGAAGGACCCCGCACTTTGACGGCATTGGCCTGGAAAAGACAGGCGCAAAACTGGGCGAAGACGGCCTTATCGCCGTTGATTCCTCCATGAAGACAGCTGATGATAACATCTACGCGGTAGGCGATGTGGTCTTCGGGCCGCAACTTGCCCACAAGGCGTTCCGGCAGGGCAAAATCGCAGCAGAGGCGATAGCCGGGCAGAAAAGCACCTATGACAACAATGCGATTCCGATGGTGGTTTTTGCTGAACCCGAACTCGCATCAGTCGGGCTGACCGCAGAAGAAGCAACGAAACAGGGCTACAAGGTGAAGGTCGGGAAGATGCCGCTCACGGCTTCTGGAAGGGCCAAATCGATGGGAAAGAAGGAGGGATTCGTCAAGATTGTCGCTGACGAATCAGGAACGGTTTTGGGAGTGCATATCGCAGGCGCCGAAGCCGGCACCATGATAGCCGAGGGCGCGCTGGCCATAGAAATGGGCGCCCGGCTCGAGGATTTAGCAGCCACTATCCACGCCCACCCGACGATGCCGGAAAGCACCATGGAAGCGGCAGAGGATGCCCAAGGCAAGGCAGTGCATATTTTCCGGAGTAAAAAGAGCTAGGTTCCATCGTCTTCGCATTGTGGATTTCTGGTTTTGATGATCCAGTTCAGGCAGGTTTCCAGTTCCAATGATGCATAGAAATCCGTATGGGAAGCCCGCGTGACATTGATTGTATCAGCTGATTTCGAAGCCATGTTCAATGCCTCGTTTGCGCTTCGATAAGCGTGATAGAGAAGGTCGTCAACCCAGGTTCGCTCGAGAATGTCAGCCAAGAACCGAATGACCTGAGGCGCTCCATCGCGGTGAATAATCCGATGCCGTTGTTGCATTCCGACGTGAGCGGGCGCCTGAGAAGGCTTTCGGATACCGTTGGCGGGATCATGTTGCCGTTATTAGCGATATCAATGCGGATGAGGCCGTCTTCACGGTAAGCATCCAGAAGGATTGTGCCGCGGTCTTTCCCCTGAAATCCATGCTCAATGGCGTTTTTCAGAATATTTAGCATGCATGACTGAACCTCGG
>JAGVPF010000094.1 GCA_020052325.1 archaeon | reverse complement strand
CGGTCGTCAGCGTCTCGGAAGGCGAGCTGGTGCGGACAATCGAGCGATTCTTTTCCGAGTGGAAGGCGCAGCGCAAGCGCATAGAGTCGCTCGGCGAGCTTCTTGTCCGGGAGGAGGCGCATGAGATAGTGGACTCGTATCCGGGCCACCCTGTAGTGAAGGTGCTTGATTTGGACGATGCCGCTCTTCGGAAGCTGGCCCTAAAAGTTGCCGAAAGCGAGAAGGCCGCGGCGGTGCTGATAGGCAAGTCCGGCACAATCGTGTGCGCTGCGGGCAAGAATTCCGGCGTAAGCGCCAAATCCCTTCTGGACAAGGCGCTCAAAGAGCTAGGCGGCTCGGGGGGCGGGAGCGAAAGGATTGCCCAGGGGAAGGTCCAGAAAATCGCGCTGATAAAGCTCTGAACGGCCGGTTCAGCCTTTGAACCTGCTTTTCGGCTTTTTCAGGAACTCGAACGCCTTCGGGTTCTCATGGAATTCGGGCAGGAGGTCCTTTGCCGCAAAGCCGTATCTTTCATTCAGCTCCTTGGGAGAAAGCCGTTCGCTTTTCTGGACGATGTAATTCGTGTTCTGGACTATTTCGCCGCCTTTCAGGTAGTAGAACGCGGCACCCCTGCTCTCCTCGTATTCGCCATACATCGATTCGAAGCGGTCGTACACGAGGTTCGCAAGGATCAGCTTCCCCTCCCCGTCATTGATTGAAACGTGGCCGTAGCCCGGCGGAAGGAGCACGACCTCCCCTTCCTTCGCGCGGACGACTATCGCATCCACGCTCCCGTTGCGGTTCCTCTTCTGCATGATGAAGACCGCGCTTCCGCGCAGGACCTGGTACACCTCGGGATAAGAGGAGCCGTCTTCGCTTCCCGGATGGTAGTGGCCGAATGTCTTTGCGCATTCGCCCTTGATTGTGGCGCTCGGAATCAGCGTGATGTCGTACCTGATATCGTCCCCGACAAAGACGCTCCGGTACATATAGTATGCCTCCATCGTGGCCGTCTCATCGACGCTGCCCATCAGGACGCCTTTCATCTGCGCCAATGTCCGGACTGACTTGGGGTGCTGGCCCCCGTTCACAAAAAGCGTGACCCCCACAAGCTCTATCTTGAGCGGTTTCTCATAAAGGACCTCGTCCATTCTCAACCACCCCTTTCATCTTCTTGAATTCCGCAAGAGTCGCAAGCGGCTTCTTCACTTTCAGCTTCTGCTTCTCGAATTTATAAAACAGCAGCTTGAGGAACGTGAGGAACTCCCTTCTCTTGATTCCCCGCGCGTCGAATTCCTTCTGCAGCATCTGAATCGTCTTGAACGATGCGATGAAAAAGGACAGCTCGATTGTGTTGTTGCCGTTCCAGCCCCTGATTTCCTCGTACATGAGCATGCGTATCATGCCCAGCTGCGCCCGGAGCTTCTTTGCCGCGGCATCATCCCCATCCACCCCGCAGCTTATGGTTTTCAGCATATGGGCTAAGGAATCCCAATCTGCACCAGCCATGCTGTCGCTTATGCTAACTGGATGGTTCATGCGGTTAGGGAATTTGTAGATAAGGTTTTTACAGCATCGCTCAGTCGGAAAAAGCCGGTTCTTGCCGCTTTTTGGGGTGTTTTTCGGGCCCTTTCCGCCAGAACCCGGAACTGAAAACCGCTGATGAGTGGAAAAATGCAGCCCCGGGCGTTTTCATTAGAAAAAGAGAATATAGCCCCGAGCGGATTCGAACCGCTGTCAAAAGGTCCAGAGCCTTCTATCCTTGACCGCTAGACGACGGGGCTAAGTAGGCAAGATGGATTAAAGGTGGAAAAGAAATATAAACTAAGCATTATGCTTGACGACCACGATCGTCATGCCCTCCTTCAGCACGTAATCCGGGTCCGGGGGAAGGAACCTGCCGTCCTTAATCACCGAAACGACGGCGAAATTGTTCTTTTCGTTGGTCTCCTTCACCGTTTTGTCCTTCAGCGGCCCCGATACTTCCTTCTCGAACATCTGGACATTCGAGTACGAGGGGTCGAGCATAAGGGAAATGAGGGGGTTGAGGACCGCGTTCGCAAGCTCGCGCGCCAGCGTAGTCTCCGGTATCAGCGGGATGACGCCGAGCTTCTCCATGAGGTTCGAGTACCTCGCCTCGGATGCGCGCGAAATCACCCTCTTCGCGCTCATGTGCTTGGCATAGACCGAGACCAGGAAATTCGTTTCCTCGCTTCCTGTGACCGCGAACACGAAGTCGGCCTTGTCCAGCTTCAGCTCCCCAAGCATCTCCGGGTCGCTGACATCGTGGCAGATGACCTCGGAATTCGTCTCGCCCGCAACTACGTCGCAGACCGCGCGGTTCTCGTCGATTATCACGATTTTGTGCTTCTTGCCCTCAAGAATCTTCAGAAGCGCCCTCCCTACCCGTCCTGCACCGAAAATCACGATATACACATCATCGCCTCGTCAAAAACGCCACGAGCGCAAGGCTCGGGAATATCTCTATCCTTCCAACATACATCAGGAATATTAATAGCATCTTGCCGGCCGCGCCAATGGCCGGTATGCTTACCGTCGACAGGCCGACGTTCCCCATCGCGGTCGCGACCAGGAACATCGAGTCCTCTGTCCCGTAGCTCCCCACCATGAACGCTCCCGAAGCCGCCAGGAATACGAGTATGTAGGCGAATACGAAAATCGCGCTTTCGAGAATCATCCTGTCCGGTATCGGCAGGTTGTTCACCTTGACAACCTGAATCACTCCTCCGATATGGAAATTCTCCTTCACCTGCCTCCAAATCGCCTTCCCTATCACGAGCAGCCGCCAGAGCTTTATGGCGCCCGTCGTGGAGCCGGTCATGGCGCCGCAGAGCATCAGCAGTATCAGGATGTATATGGAATACGTATGGAGCGCTGCCAGGCTCCCGAGTCCGAACCCGCCCCCGGCGATTGCGGCGGCCGCACTTAGCGCGAAATTGAACCAGCCCTCATTCACGAGAACGACCGCAAGCAGTATCGCGATTGCGAATACGGCGGCATACATCACGAACTCCTCGTCCGCGACCGCCCTCTCGAAATGCAGCTGCCATATGTTCCTGAAGAAAAGCACGCTGGTGGCCCCGGCAAGCATGATGAGCGCGAGGTCCACTTTCTGCAAATCCGTCATGGGATAGCTGTCGAACGGGTAGAAGCCGCCGTTCGATATCCCGGCGAAGACGAGGTTGACCGAATCGAAAAGGCTGAATCCGAGCGCGAAGGTGACAACGATGAAGAAGACGGTGAGGCCGACGTACACGTTGAATATCGTGCTCACCGTGGATGCGATGCTCAGTTCCGTCTGGTTCCTTCCTTCGGCCCGGAGGAAGCTGATCGCTTCCCGTCCCTTTGTGGTGCTCAGGATGAGGACGACGATGCCGAGGCCGCCTACCCACTGCGCGATGCTCCTGAAGAATATGACGCTCGGCGGCACCAGCTTGACGGTGGTCAGGGCGGAAAGGCCGGTCGACGTCCAGGCCGACATGCTCTCGAAAAACGAATCGACCGGCGATATGCCGTAATACAGGAACGGTATGGACGAAACGAGAGGCACGAGAATCCATGCCATCGCGGTCAGCGCAAGGACATCCCCCATCGTAAGCGTCTGCACCTGCTTCTTCATGCCGTCGATGTCCACAAGCCGCGCGTAGTTGAAGGGCCTGTCCTTCTCGACGACCGACCGCACCAGGTTCAGGGCGTTGTCTATCAATCCGAATACAACCTGGGGAACCGCCGGGAGCGCCATAATCAGTATGGTCGCGCTGATGGGTATCCAGCCGTCATCCCCGTTCAGGATGCTGTAGCCCAGGGCCAGCAGTAGGGGGATGGACGCGTAGAACATCACCACCGCCAGTTTCCGGAGTATCTCCATCGCTAGTACTACATATCGTGGGATTTAATGCCTTATGAAGCGCGAATTCGGCATAATATAACAGCATAATAACCGATGGCTTCCAATACTGCTGATGCGCGCATTCCTGGTTTTTCCAGCGTTATTCCTTGCGTTTCTCCTTGTTTTCGGATGCTCGCAGAAGCCACAGCAGCATGCAGCTGCACAGGCGTATTCCAATTATTCAGATAGTTATCTTTCCTTCCAGTACCCGGACTGGCCGGATGCTGAAAAGAAAGACCAGAATTTTCTTGTGAAAAACAATGGGACGTGCGTATTTGCCGCCGCGCGATATCCTTCGGTTCCATCCCGGATGCTCAAGGACAGGCTGGAGCTGGAATTCGGCAGCTCCTTTGGCGGGAACAATGGCGAATACCTCAATTTCACGATGAGCCCTGGCGGCACGCATTTCGATGCAAAAACGCGCATCGTCTACTGCAACTATGACGCATATTCGCTCACAATCGCATGCGCGGGGGAGACTCCCGAAGCATCAATCCTCTCTTCAGCCTCATGCGTCAAGCGGAACTTAACTATCGTCCCGAAACTTGCCATCATACCCACCCCTACAAACGACAACCCGTCCGGAATACTCCCCGCAATCCGGGAAGCGCGGGAAAACGGCGTGGATGTCCTCGACTGGTATTTCGGCTGGAAAGGCCTGGACGGCAACTGGTCCACTTCGGATTACGTGATGGAGCCCCTTTCATATGAAGGGCGGAGCGCCGCGATGGTGGAGGCAATCCATACCAATGTCCTTCCGGAATATCCCAGGGGCTACGAGTCATTCGACGACCTGGGGTTCGCCGAAGATTTCTCGGATTTCTCGGCCGCGTTCGTCGCCCGCTATAAGCCGGATTACTTTTTCGTTGGCAGCGAAGTCGACGACTACCTGTACAAGAACCGCGAAAAAATCCCCGCCTTCAAGGAGCTTCTTCGGATGACCCGGGAGAAGGTGAAGGCGGTGAACCCATCAACCAAATTCGGCTTCACAGTGACCTATCACGATGCCATTTCCAACAACGCCACCGACATAGCGCAGACCCTGGCACCTGAAGCGGACCTGGTCGCCTACACTTCGCACGGCTATCGCGGCATGTTCGTGTACGACAACGTCTCCCGTGGTGTGGCATACCTTGAAGGCGCGAGGGACGTCGTCCCAGGCAAGCCCTATGCCATCATCGAGACTGGTTGGAGCAGCTCGACGCTCCTGAATTCGAGCGAAGAGAAACAGGCCGAGTTCGCCAGGGAATACTTCCGTTTCATCAATTCCACGGATGCGGAATTTGTGAAATGGTGGGGATTGAACGACGGAAAGGACTGCACGGAGGGTGCGGAAAGCTTCCTTACGGACAATCCGGAACTCATGAAGGACGGCTCATTCATGGTGCCGTTCAAGGAATATCTCTGCAGCCTCGCCCTGAAGAGAAGCGACGGCACCCCGAAGTTGGCCTGGCGCGTCTGGCAGGAGAATACCTGATACATACGTTTATATTTATCTGACTGGGCATATATGTCAGAATTAGGAGTTGATTATGGTGAAAGGCAGGGGTGTCCTTCATAGGAAGGGATTTGCTTCATCGGGCTTGATTCAGAGGCCCGCCTAGTCTTATTGCTTGATACGAAAACCCCGGCCAAAAGTTACCTATTCAGCGATAGCTCCGTCTCTTGGTCGATTCCTGCCGCAGAAACTGCGACGGGAAAAAAAAGGAGGTGTAAATGATGGAATCAGTGGAGAAAATGACGGGAAGGGGTCTCCTTCACGGGGGCCGGAAATGACCGGCGCACTCTGAAGGGCGGACCGGTGGGAGAAGGCATACGGAAATTCGCGCTTGCGGGAAGGGCCGACATCGCCAATCCAGGCCCCGTGTCCATGTATTACGGGATAAGCACATCCCGGTTCCGCGAGCCAATGGACCAGCTGGACGTTTTCCTCCTGGTTTCGCGCCTGCGGAGGATGGGCGCGGATATCGGCCTGACCGTTTTCATAGCAGGGCAGTTCGCCATGCTTAACGGGCGGCCATCGAGCGATCTGTTGCTTGCCGAAGGGAGGAAGCTGGACTCCCTGCGCGCTGCAGCAAAAGTCATCGGCAT
>JAGVPF010000177.1 GCA_020052325.1 archaeon | reverse complement strand
GCCCTCAAGAGGTTCTACGAGAAGGGCGAGGAAGAATCGGTTAAGTGGTGATATTCATGGGAGAAGAAGTCAAGGACATAATAATGTCCAATATCCGAAGGGACATAATGAACAATACGCTCTCGAAGGGCGTCCGGTTCGACGGCAGGAAATTCGACGAGTACCGCCCGATAGAGGTCCAAAGCGGGGTTATAAAGACCGCCGAGGGCTCGGCCATGGGCAAAATCGGCGAGACTCTCGTCCTCGTTGCCATAAAGTTCGACGTCGTAAAGCCGTTCGCGGACAGGCCCAAGGAAGGCGTGATGGTCACGAACTCCGAGCTGCTTCCGACCGCGTCGCCGGGTTTCGAGCCCGGGCCGCCGAATGAGAACTCGATAGAAGTCGCCCGCGTCGTGGACAGGGCTCTGCGAAGCGCCGAATGCGTGGACCTCAACTCGTTCTTCATCGAGGACGAGAAGGTCCTGGGCCTTTATGTCGACATCTACGTGCTCAACCACGCCGGAAACTACACCGACACCGCGGCGCTCGCGGCTACAGCAGCGCTCCTGAACACGAAGATGCCGAAAATCGAGAACAGCAAGATTATCCGCGGCGAGTACACCGGCATGCTGAACCCGACCAAGCTGCCCGTCACGACGACGATGGTGAAGATTGGCGACAACTGGATGGTCGACCCCTCGCGCGACGAGGAGCGCGTGCTCGAGACCTCCCTGACAATCGGCACGACCGAAGAGCATGTTTGCGCCATGCAGAAGGGAAGGGGCTCGCTCAGCAAGGACGAACTCGTAGCGGCGATGGACATAGCTTTTAAAAGAGGGAACGACATAAGAAGGATTCTCAAGGGCTAGTCCCATTCATGGAGGAAATGTTCATTTAAGCGTCTTACCGGAGTAAGACCGGCTGACGTTTAATGAAAATTTTACCGGAGTATGCAAGGAGGAAATTTTCATGTATACGGCAAGGTATGGTGCATCAATCAGGAAGATGGTCGACAAGGCGATAAAGGCCAAGAAGACCCGCTACGAATGCCCCAAATGCCGCAAGCTCAAGCTTGCGCGGAAGGGCACGGCCATGTGGGCCTGCCGGGGATGCGATGCGAAGTTTGCGGGCGCCGCCTACTCGTTTAGGAGCGAGGCCGGCGAGATTGCCGCGCGCATCATAGGAGAATATTCCAAGACGGTCTGAAACCGTTTGTACGGAGTAGACCGGATGAAGTTTGATATAATCGTCTGCCGGACGTTGACCGGATGACGTTTGATGAAACTTTAACCGGAGTTTGTTCGGAGGAAAGTTTCTATGGGAGAATACAAGGATCCGAAAACCGGCGTCTCTATTGCAGTCACCGGAGAGAAATTCGCCTTCCCGACATCAGGCGCCAAGATTCTGCTTAAATCAAGGCCGCCGATAGCGAGGGAAGTGGAAACCGATTGATTTTTTTCATTTTATAACCTCATTTTTATTCATTTTGTGATTTTATGATTTGGTGCGGACAACATGTACACCACCAGCCGTTATGCCTCGAAGGATACGCGCGCGCTAGCCGGTAAGATGGCACGGAAAAGCGGCGAGCGGTACGTCGCGCGGGGCAAGAAGACGATAGCAGGCCTCGCCATTGATGCCAGGAAGTCCGGGGATGCGACGGTTTCCATACTCGAGGAGAGGAAGGGCGAGGCTGCCCGCATCTCCGTGATTGGGGTCGACGAGCTCGGCCGCTGGCGGTTCAAAGAGGAAAGGCTTTTGAACTCAACTGAGAAATAAATCGGAACGGAGGGTTTGCTCGTGAAGGCCAGATGCATAATCGAGGTGGCGTTTCCGGACAGGAATGCCGCAGAGGCCGCGAGGATTAGCGCCTCCCATGAGGGAAACATAGGTAACCGCTCAAAAACGAAGATAGAAAGCAACGGAAACACGCTCACACTCGGCATTGAAGCGGATGATATCGTCGCATTAAGGGCATCAGTGAACGCATTCCTGCGGGCATTCCAAGTGTTCGAGGGCGTAGAAAAAGAAGAGGTGCAAAAATGAAAAAGGAACAGGAAGATCTGAACAGGGAACTGATTGAATATGAGAACATGGAAAAGCAGCTTGAAGTCCTGCTGATTCAGAAGCACCAGCTCCAGATACAGCTAAACGAGATTAAGCACGCCCTGGACGAATTGAAGAAGGCCAAGGGCGAGGTATACCGCTCAGTCGGCTCGATCTTGCTCCACACTACGAGGGAAACCGCGGAATCAGACCTCAAGGAGAGGAACGAGCTGATAGATGTCAAGCTCAACGCGATTTCCAAGCAGGAGGAGAAGCTCCGCACGATGGTCGTCGACACCCAGAAGAAGCTCCAGGAGAGGATGAAGGGGTATGCAAAAGGCGGGGCACCCTGAGGTATTCCGCGAGTTCCTCGCAAAATACGCCAAGGGAAGGGTGGCGATAGCCACCCACAACCGGGCGGACACCGACGCCATCGCCTCCGCATTCGCGCTCAGCAAAATCATCCCGGGAAGCGTGATATGCACTGACGAAGAGCCCAACGAAGGCGCGAGGATGCTCATCGAGAGGCTCGGCATCAAAACCGTTCCCCTTTCATCACTGCGAAAAGAGGAATTCGACGGCCTTGCCGTTGTCGACACGAGCGCATTCACGCTCATTCCCAATGCGAAGGGGTGGAAACTCATCCTAATCATCGACCACCACCGGAGCGACGGGCGGGACATGAAAGGCGAGTTCGAGATACTCGACCCGGATTCGCCATCCGCATCCGAGATAATTGCGAATTTGACGGAGATTGGGCCGGATGCGGCTTTCGGGTTGTCCGTCGGCATTATCGCTGATGGTGCGCGCTTCAAATCCGCAAGGGCCGGCACATTCGACACATTAGGCAGGCTCATGAAAGCCGCGAAAGCGGATTACAGGGAGCTTCTCGAGATAGCCGAGCCCGACCCCAAGCCGGAAACCAAGCTGGCGATGCTTACCGCGATGAAACGGCTGGAGTTCGTCTATGCCGCAGGCTACATCATAGCCACCACCGAGGTCGGAAGCAACGAGAGCGACGCCGCCTCGCTGATAGCCGATGCGGCGGATGTCTGTTTTGTAGCAAAATGGAAGGATTTCGAGAAGGAGACGAGGATTTCCGCAAGGGCGCGAAAGTCGGTCAGCGTTCCCCTGAACAAGGTCATGGCGCAGGCCGCGCAAATGCTGGGCGGCGCAGGCGGAGGCCATGCAAAGGCCGCCGGAGCGGCCCTCAAGGCGCATACCGATGAATCGCTGAAGACCTGCGTGGAAGAATTCGTTCGGCTGGCGGAAAGCGGCAAGAGCTAAGCAATCAGGGGTTAACGAGAATCGTCTCTTCCCTTTTCGGGCCCACTGAAACTATTTTTACCGGAGTGCCGAGCTTATTCTCCACGTATTCGACGTATTTCCTCGCGTTCTTGGGCAAATCAGCAAGCGACGTGCATTTCGTTATGTCCCCTTCCCAGCCCGGAAGCGTCTCGTATACCGGGACGGCTTTTGCGAGGCGGGGCAGGTCGAGGGGGAAGTTTTCCGTTTTCTTGCCGACTATTTCGTAAGCCACGGCGACCTTGATTTCTTTGAGGTTGCTTAGCACATCGAGCTTCGTGAGCGCGATTTCCGTGACGCCGTTTATCATGCAGGTGTAGCGCAGCACGACCAGGTCCAGCCAGCCGCAGCGCCTGGGCCGCCCGGTGGTTGTCCCGAATTCGGCCCCCACCTTTCGTATTTCCTCCCCCAATGAACCGGTGAGCTCGGTCGGAAACGGCCCTTCGCCCACGCGGGTCGTGTATGCCTTCGCTATCCCGACAACGCTGTGGATTTTCTGCGGCGGTATCCCTGTCCCGGTGCAACCTGCTCCGGACGTTGTGTTGGATGAGGTCACATACGGGAACGTCCCGTGGTCGATATCGAGCAATGCCCCCTGGGCGCCTTCAAGCAGGACGCTTTTGCCTTTTGCTATCGCGTCGTTGAGGATGAACTGCGTGTCCGCGACATGCGGCCTTATCGTTATCGCGCTTTTCATAAGGCCGGATACGACGGATTCCGAATCGAAATCCGGAAAGCCGAGGGCTGAAAACAATTTCTTCTTATGAGCGGCGATGCGCAATAGTTTTTCCTTCAGCTCTTTCTCAGGAAGGAGCAGGTCGCAAGCGCGTATCGAGTAGGTCCGGGAAGCCTTGTCCGAGTATGCCGGGCCGATCCCTTTTTTCGTGGTGCCGATTTTCCCGGTCTGTTCAAGTGCCCCGTCCATTATTTTGTGCCAGCTCAGGACTATGTGCGCGTCCGAACTGACAAAGAGCCGCTTCATCGGATAGCCGCGGGATTCGGCCATCTCGATTTCTGAAACGAGGGTTTCCGGGTTCACCACGACCCCGTTCCCGATGACTTTCGTCTTATCCGGGTAAAAGACGCCGGAGGGGACAAGGTGGAGCTTGAACTCCTCATCACCCTTTCTGACCGTGTGGCCGGCGTTGTCGCCCCCGTTGAATCGGACGATGTACTCGTAATCCTCGGCAAGCAGGTCCACTATCTTGCCCTTACCCTCGTCCCCCCATTGCAACCCCAGGATAAGCGTCACCGACATGGCAAGAATAGGGTAAGAAGGGAATATAAGGAATTGGGACTGCAAAGGCCCCTCCTAAGCGGCGATGTCACTTGCGGGAATAAACGGCCCAGTAGGTGGGGTCTTTTTCTGCGCCCATCTGCTTGTGCTTCCACGTGTCGATATCGGCATGCTCGGAGCCGCCCATGAAGAAATGATGGTAGCCCTCCGAATGGAACTGCGAGAACAGGCGGATGAATACGTAGGTGGGGATTGCCGATGCCCCCTTCCAGATGCTGCCGAGCCCGTGCCTTTCTTCCATGCCATCGATTTCCTTCTGGATGGGGAGGTATTCCTTGCCCGTGGCATAATCGATGTCCCTTAGGGTGATTCCTGCATATCCCGAGATAGCGTCATTGCCGTTCGATTCACCGATGAACACGGATATGGGCAGCTTTCCGATCATGCCGAGGCAGGCGGTCACGGTCTTAAGAGAGATGATGTCCGGGTGCAGCAGGCCCAGGTAGTCGTGATGGGTGGACCCCACAAGCTTTCCGCGGGATTCGAGCATCTCGAAGTGCTTCTGGACGATATCCCACGCGACATAGCTGTTTTCGGGCGTAATCGGGACGAATGAGAAGTCCATCCCGGTCCTTTCCAAAAAGTTCATGGCCCGGTGAAAATTCCGTTTCAGGGGGGGGAAAATGAGTTCCCCGCCTGCCGAAAACATGCTCCGCAAATCCACGCGCGAGTGCGAGAGGCTCTCGTCCTCTTCCGGGGCATCCCGCAGCCATGGCTCCTCTTTTGCCGGGGTGAACCCGAACTCAGATACCAATCGCACATAGTCCGGAGTGCGCAGGAAGCGGACGTAGATTCCGCGAATAGGCAGCTCGGCCATGGCTTCCCGCGTGAATTGCGATATCGATTCAAGGTTCGCTGTGAGGGGGATGATGCTTCCGAACAGCTCGCCGTCGCTCCGGCGGTATATGCCGAACGAGAACAGTTCCCCGTATTTCTTGTTGATGTACCCGAACGGGGCGAGCTCGTATGGGAAAACCGCTTTCTGGGTGAATGCATTGGAGTATAAGGCTATTGCGCAGCTGCTCTGGTGGAAACGGCCGGCCTTCGCGGTTTTAACGTAGGGGTTGTCGACAAGGGGCCTGAAAGGCGAGAGGTTGAGGCGGTTGACGAGGATGTCATGGAGCACCATCTTATAGCCCGTCCTCTCTGATTGAGGCTGGGAGATAGATTGTTTTAGATGGTGAGCGTTCATGATTATCATCTGTCAGGAAAGTAATATAAATCAAACGGAGATACGTCGTATTTCCTGAAAAATGGAATCCGGCAATAATAAATATTCAAAAGGATAGAATAGAACAATAATAATGCCCAAAATGGGAAAAAAGGATGGTTTTTTTGGTTTCTCTGCGTCCTTGGGCAAAATGGGTGAAATCCAAAGATGCGCCACTACCCCCTTGATGAGATTGAAAGGAGGATAATATACGAGCTTGAGAGCGACTGCAAGGTCAGCGTGAACGAGCTTGGGGGGAGGCTCGGCATATCGAAACGAATGGTAGAGACCAGGATGCACAAGCTCATCGGGAACAAGGCGATAGTCAATTTCGTCGCCATTGTGGATTTCTCGAAGCTCGGGTATGTGGACCACGAGGTATGGGTGCAGATCCGGCACATGCAGGCCGAGAGGACGCGGAAGTTCCTCGATTCGCTGATATCGCACCCGCAGGTGGGCTGGGTCGCATCATGCGGCGGGAAATTCGATTTCGCCTTCAGCATAATGGCCGAGGACAGTGTCACGTTCTCCGACATTTTACGAAAGATACTGTCCGACAATCCGGGCATTGTCCAGAACTATTCCATCAGCATAGCCACGAAAATCCGGTCGTTTCCCCGCACGTACCTCCTGCAGAAGCAGGGCGTGGAAAGGAAAGGAGCCCTCTTTTTCAGCGGGCCCCCCCAGAAGATAAAACTGGACAGGAAGGACATAACCATCCTGTCCATCCTGGCAAGGGACGCGAAGACGCCGGTGGTGGAAATCGGCAGGAAGATAGGCATGTCGACAAACGCGGCCAGGATGCGCGTGAAAAGGCTGGAGACGATGAAGGTCATACAGGGGTACAAGGCGATTTTCCAGCCATCTGTCATAGGCATCCAGAATTACGAGATACTGATAACCACCGAGGGAATAACGGCGGAAAAGGAGGCCGAGGTGGACGAATACTGCAGGTCAAAACCGCATATCACGCTTTTCATGAGCTGCATAGGGAGGTGGGACATAATCCTGTCTGTCGATATCGAGGGCCCGCAGCAGCTCCAGCAGACTTTGAGCGAGATACGCGACAGGTTCGGCCCCGTGATTAAGGATTTCGAGTACACGCCCATCCTCCACGTATACAAGTTCAACCTGGGCAGGTCTCAATAAAAATGAGAGAGAAGAAAAAATCAGGAGTTGAGGGCCTTTAAGGCGGCCTTGTTGTCGGAGGCCCCGAGCAGGACGTATGAGAGCGTGGGGGTCATCGTGACCGAGAACGCATAGACGAGGTTCACGCCCTTATCAGATATCTTCTTTGCCGCATCGGCCATCGTCCCGGGCTTGTTCTCGAGCTTAATGATGATTACCTCCTTCTCCATCGCGCTGACGCCGAGCGACTTTAGGATGGGGCGGATTTTCGGGAGGTCCGCGTTCTCGACAATCAGATGGGCGTTGATGCCCCGGTCCTCCGGGGGCATGATGATGTTCCGTATTCCAGCGCCTTCGAGCGCCTTTGCGACCCGGGACACTTCTTTGAAGTTCGGTTTTTCCAAGAAAAGTTCTGTAACAATCCTGTCTTCATCCAT
>JAGVPF010000089.1 GCA_020052325.1 archaeon | reverse complement strand
GACTGGGAACGAAACGGCGTCACCATCGTGGACGCAAACCAGTCCCCCGTAGTCGAACTTCTTGTCGACCTCTTCAACAAGCGGCATGCTGATGCGGATGCCGACGGCCATCTTGCCGAGCGGCTCGCCAAGCAGAAGCCCCACGCAATCATAGTCGGGAGCAACCTGCTTCCGTTCAGCCTGAGCACGGTCACACACGCCATCCAGAACGAGGTCTTCCAGACGACCGGTTCAGACGAGGGCCTAGATGACTTCGATGAGGGCTCAATCCTTTACGCAATCGAGCATCTGGGTGTGCGGCACATCCCGTTCATCGCTCCGGGGACCACCTTTAATGAAAAAGCGGTAAATGCCATGTTTGACAAGTGGGAATCCGATTTACGCTCCATGACCGTGGACGGCAAGCCCGTCATAGCGAAGATGCTCGATTCGGGCGAACTGACCATAAGCCGCCTGAGGTACGACCTTGGCAACGGCCGCCTGGTTCCGATATCGCCAGCCCAGCCAGTCGAGGATGCCGCCTGAATGTGCACGAACCCATCCAGAATGCGCAGGAACCTTCAGGCATTTATTTAAACTCTTTATTCCCCTTTCATATCCATATTCTATGTGCGGCATAATTGGGTATGTGGGGTCAGGCAGGGCCTCTCAAATCATTACCGACGGCTTGAAAAGGCTCGAATACCGTGGCTACGATTCGGTAGGCATAGCCGTGCGCACGGGGCCGGGCAGGCTGGAAGTGCGAAAAGACAAGGGCATGGTGGAAGAAATCTCGACTGCCCTTCGCTTCACTTCAATTGACGGCAACCTGGGGCTCGGGCACACGAGGTGGGCAACACACGGTGCCGTTTGCAAGGAGAACGCGCATCCCCATGCCGATTGCTCCGGAAACATCATCCTTGCCCATAACGGCGTTATAGAGAACTACTCCAAGCTCAGGGATGATCTGGCATCCAAGGGCCACAAATTCGCATCCCAGACGGATTCTGAAGTGATAGCCCATCTCATAGAGGAGAATGCGAAAACCCAGCCGCTTGTCAAAGCGTTCATCCGCTCGATAAAACAGCTCGAAGGCTCATATGCAATTGTAGCCATGGGTGCCTCGGATACCGAAGAGCGTCTGTTCATGGCAAGGCGCAACAGCCCGCTTGTCATCGGTGCCGGCAAGGGCGAGATGCTCTGCGCATCTGATATCCCGGCAATGTTGAAATACACCCGGACATTCATTCCCTTGCAGGAAGGCGACATCGCGGTCCTAAGCCGGCACGGATATAAGATATACGCCGATGATGGCTCCGAAGCCACAAGAAAACAGATTACCGTGGACTGGGACGTGGAAATGGCCCAGAAGGGCGGCTATCCCCACTTCATGCTGAAAGAGATTACTGACCAGAAGCATTTCATCAACGAGAGCCTGGCTTCCGACGTATCCGGGGCCTGGAAACTCATCGATGCACACGAGCGGGTCGATATCATTGCTGCCGGGACCTCATACCACGCGGGAATCATGCTGTCCTACCTTTTGCAGAATTCGGGCAAGGTGGCCCAGGCGTTCATAGCAAGCGACTACCCGTTTATCGCAAAACCGGACAAAAAGACGCTCCTTCTGGCAATCAGCCAGAGCGGCGAGACGGCCGATGTCCTCCAGGCGCTCCGCTTCGGCAGGGGGTGCAAGAAGATAGCAATCACCAACGTGGTCGGCTCAACAATAACCACGCTTGCCGACTGCGTCGTATTCCTAAATGCAGGTCCGGAGGTCGGCGTCGCGGCCACAAAGACATTCACCGCCCAGCTTGCCGTCATCTACAAGATGTTCTACGGTAAAGATAAGCTGAAGGAGCTCTCTGGGCTGATTGAAACAATGCTCGCCCATGATGGCGAGATCAAGGCGATTGCACAGAAAATCGCAGGCAAGGAAAACGCGTTCTTTATCGCACGGGGCAGGAACGTCCCGATCGCATACGAAGGCTCGCTCAAGTTCAAGGAGGTAACCTACATCCATTCGGAGGCGTATCCCGGGGGAGAGCTCAAGCACGGGACGCTCAGCCTGATTACCGAGGGCGTCCCCGTCGTCGCGCTTGCCCCGAAAGACGAGACCCTTCCGAAGCTTTTCGGAAATATCAGGGAAGCCAAGGCCCGGGGGGCATTCATACTCAGCATCACGGACGATGATGAGGTGAAAAAGGAGAGCGACATATCGATATCGCTTCCGCCCGGCATGGACCCCATCCTCTATCCGTTCGCGCTGATTGTGCCCCTGCAGCTCCTTGCATACCATACAAGCGTGCTAAGGGGCATCAACCCGGACCGGCCGAGGAACCTTGCCAAGAGCGTCACGGTCGAGTGAACAATTCCAAGATTCTCGGGTCCAGATAGCTGGATGCCGGCATCGCATTTTGGCTTTGATCCGGAGTGAAATTGACCCTGACCAATGCCCCGCTTCCCATGAGCACTGACATATCACATTCGCCGTAAATTAATCTCATCGAGACGACTCCGGCGCTTGCAGGCATATTGACCGTCGCTACTCTGTTCGTGATGACCTCTTCGCAGCCCGGAAAAGGAAAAAACCCTTCTGGCATGTTGGGGAGCAGCCCTGCTATGCTGAATTCAAAGCTCATGCGCGCTCCCTGCAGCGTCTGCATATTTGCCTTCATCCAACGTACAAAATTATCATGTTCCGGAGCGATTATGCCTGCCCTTGTCGTTCGCTCGAAGCAGGCGCTGATATCCGATTCATGCAGGCAGCTGCCAGCTATTTGTGCCATAGCCTGCCTTCTGATAATCTCCGGCCCCTCGGATTGCTCGAAAACCAGAACCATCGCCCTGAGCTTGCGGGTATCGGGATTCCATGACGACCAGATCATGCTTTCCCCCACATCATGTCCTGGTGCTTCCTGTCTGAGCCCTTG
>JAGVPF010000008.1 GCA_020052325.1 archaeon | reverse complement strand
CGCATCAACTGCTGTCCTCGCATCTCCGGCCGTCCCCACGGCGACCGCAGTCAGGTCGCGCGAAACGAATGTTGCGAGCGTGGTCGTCAGCTGGCGCTCGGCCGCGGCACGCGCCTGCGGAGTTTCCGCTTCAGCGATTGCCTGCGCTTCGCTCGTAATAGCGTTCCTCCTTCGCGTGTGCTCTATTCCGAGGGCGCCTCTAGTGGCGGGGTACATCTTCAATGCCGCGCTTGCCGCCATGAGCGTGTTGAATCTGCCCATCAGCGCGTCCGCGTTCTCCGCGGTTGTCGGAGCTGTGTCAAGCACTGTGAGCGCTGCACTGTAAATCTGGCTGGTCGGCTCTCTCAGGCCCGCAGGTGTCCTTGCCAAATCCTCGCACATCGAGCGGACGGCAAGCGTCCTTGCCGAAAGCAGCCTGAGTTCCTGCTCGCTCGGCTGGTTGGTGCTTCCCCTCTGGAGCCTTGCCAACATCGCTTCGTTGTCCGCGATTATGTCCCGCAGCTGCACCTTCATCCTATCATTCGTCTCGGATACGAGGAGGGAGCGCAGCGTCACGTTCTGCGCATCAAATGCCATCCTGGCCGCTTCCATCCTAGCGGCCGTTATCGCATCAGTACCGGCCATGATGGTGGTGATGTCCCGGCCTGCCTGCGTCACCTCCGCGGCCGACATCTGTCTCGATGTGTCAGCCAATTCGCCTAGCTTTGTAGTCAATAGCTGGAGCTGTCCGCTGCCATCCTGCGACAGGAAAGTGTCCTTCCTCCGGACGGCCTCGTTAATTCCATTCTGAAGCGTTCTTGCCCTCGTTGCCTCCCCTCGTTGGTATAAGTCCAGCGCTGAAGCCGCGTAGCGTGCAAGGATGGGTGGCATCCCAGCCCTTATGGAGTTCGTCACTGTCGTAATTACCTCGACAATCTGGCTCGTGTTTCCCCCGACCTGATTCATGCTGGTATTCGCATGGTCGACATCCTCTCTGGTGACGGCATTCCCGCCACCACCGCGAACGCGCGCGAGCGACACGTCAACGATTCTTATCTGCGCATCCACGGACCTCCTGACCTTGGCGTCTATATCCTCATCGCCGTAACCGCGACCGCGCAACTCAACGAGCCTTTCCCTTGCAGTAGTCAGGCGGGTGATTGTTTCCTGGCGCCCCTGCTCCAAACTCACGGCGGGGCGGGGCTGGACGCCCAGCCCGCCTTCTGACTGTGGCCGGGCGAAGACCTGGGCCAGCCTGTTTGCCGACTGCATCGTCGCTTCGGCCCGTTCGATGGCCTGCCGCGCCTGTGGCGCCTGCTCGCGTCCGCGCTGGCTATCGCTGCTGAGCTCCCGAAGTATGTTGTCTGCCGCTGTTATCTGTGTTGCCGGAACCATTGCCTGCGGGGGTGCCGTTGTCCGTTCTGCGAATTGTCCTCCCATGGTGATCACGAGTACGTCAGGCAGATTTCAGTGAACTCCTTGAGCCTCTCGACCCTTTCGCCCACCTGATCCTGCCTTCCCATGCTTTTCAGCAGCTTCTTCTCCCAGTTCGAAAGCGCATCATAGAAATATTTGAGCCGTATCATCCGAGGTTTTAGGTCCTCGGGCTTGTCCTGGGACGCTTCCCATACGGCTATCGCATTCTCGATTGCGGAAATGGCCTTGTTGGCCTTGTCGAGCGCCTGTTTTTCCATATCGTCAATATCCGAGACGGAGTACGCATTCTTGCCGCGGGCGGCTTCCTCATCCGGGTCTCTCCCGCCCCCGGAGCCGGGGACGTTCGAAGCGCTCCTTTTTACCATAGCATGACACCTTTGAACGACAGTTTTTCCAGCCTATATATTACTGGGTAGTATCGCAACGCGCGAATATATAAATCTAGTGCGGTTTCCACAGTCGTCGGCATGCGGCAGCGCAGGCGGCCGGGTTTGTCAAGGCCCACAATGCACCTTTTTTTGCCCTGTTTATAAACATTTCTGTGCAAAACAGCTATATGGCGGGCCGCGTCCTGAACGAACTCGAAAAGCGCATTCTTACCAACCGCGAGACCAACCTGAGGAGCGTGGTGCAAGGATTCGGCGTCCTTGTGGAGGGGGAGCGTTCGAAGGCGCCTGCCGAGATGCAGCTCGATGCCCGCAGGACCGCCTGGGAGCTGTCCGGCTTCAGGTCGCAGATGAAAGGGGAGATGGAGGGCGTGGTCCGTGAACTCTGCAAGGGCGGGTACCCGGCTGATTTCGACTTGAGGCTAGAACGGCTGGCGGTCGCGATGTACCTTCTCGACAAGACCGGGGAAATGCTCGATGCCGCGACCGAACGCAAAAACCCGGCCCTCACCGCATTATTCACCAGCGCATTCGCGTCAATCCGCCGCATACTGGATGGGGGCTTCTTCTCGAAAAGCCCCGAGCGGATTATCGACGACTACCTGGACAACGAGGCGACAATAATCGCGTGCGCCTCCTGCTCCGGCGTCCAGATGATGAGCCTGGGGCTTGCGGTCAAGCAATACAAGAAGAAGGCGGCGGATACCCTCGACTCACTTCCGGATGTCGCATAACCTGCCCTATTCCGAAAACCCCCCGCCGCCAATGCGCAGCGCCGGGCCGGCCCCCAGAATCGCCTAAAGCCTTTTATTATCTCTCTGCCCTTTCAATAATCATGCCGGAAGAAGGCCCGAAAAAATACGAAATCGAACGCTCGTTCGCGCTCAAGATCCACGAGACGAACCGCGCGGATGCGATAGAATTCTACAAGGCGCTGGCAAAAAGCGGCGCGGAAAAAGTCCCGGCCGAACTGCTCAAGGAAGAAAAGGGCTCCAAAGGGATTGCCGATGCCGAATCCCGGCGGAAAACGCAGGCCGCAACCCTCTCGGGAATGCCTGAGGGCGCGCCGGAATTCGATGCGGCCGTGGCCAAGCTTTGCCTGGCACACTACCTTCTTGAGCGGACGAATAAAATCCGCGAAATAATACTGAAGGAGAACCGTGTCGGCGCGTTCTCGCTTTTCCTTTCCCTCAAAGAGGCCGTAATCAACATGCTCTCTGAAAAATATTACGGCCTTCCGGCCGACCAGATACTCGACGAATACGACGATCTCGAGCCGATGCTTGCCGCATGCTCGGAAATCTGCGGCTTGCGGGCGTCGCCGCTGACGGAAGTCATGAACGAGTACAAGAAGCGCCTAGCTGACGAACTGGAAGGGTCATGATATGCCTGCACGGAGAAAAGACGATTCTAAAAAAACCGGAGATGCGGTGGAACAGGTTCCGCGCGGCGAAATCCTGAAATTCCCCCGGCACAGCGTGTCCGAGCAGG
>JAGVPF010000023.1 GCA_020052325.1 archaeon | reverse complement strand
GCCGGTGGTGGCAACCGCGCATGCGACCGGGCCCGCATCAACATCTGCATCAGGCCCAGCGTCCACCCCGCTGTCGACATCTGCATCAACATCAGCATCGGGTCCGGAATCAACATCCGCGTCCACGTCAGCATCAGGTCCCGCATCCAGACCGCCATCAACATCAGCATCGGGTCCGGAATCAACATCCGCGTCCGTGTCAGCATCCGGCCCGGAATCATGGCCAGCATCAACGTCAGCGTCCGGCCCGGAATCTGCATCAACATCCGCATCGGAATCCGGACCACTATCATGCGTCGCGTCCGTGTCGCCGTCCTGCTCTACCTCTATGCCGGCAGGCTGGAACACGCACGAGGATGTGGTGGCAGCTACAATCACCGCCGGGGCGCTTGCAGCAAGGAATATGGCGGCTATCCTCCCCATGAGCTTTTCCGTCAGGGGTGATTTTCCGAAACCTTTCTTGTCATCGTTCTTATCTCCAGGACCCTTCTTCTGGGCTTCGATGTCATGGGTGAGTTTCATGTTAATCAACCATTATTATGCCTCAACATCTTTTTAAGTGTTTCTATATGGTAAAAAGGAGTTATTTGCAGAATCGGTCCAGCGGGTCCAAGTCCCCTACCCGGAGCATCATAATCAGCGGCGAAGGCCTCGCGCAAATCCGAGAATCAAAGGATATATGGACTCGCCGTGAACGGCGTTCCAGAGAACCTCGTTCTCTGTCTTTCCGGCAAAGCCGAAGATCCGTTCACTGTTCGTCCTTTTTTCCTGAGACATACCCAGGACCTAGAACTCGAGACTTATGAAAAATGGACTCGGGGGGACATGCGTCGCCGTTTTACCGCCCCTTTTTGGGAAAATGGCGCACTCGCACCCCCGGCCACTCGCGATCTTGAACCTGTTCCTCTGCACGCCTCAGGGCTTTTCCCGAGGATTTTGCCCTTTGAAGGGCAGAAGACAAAAGGCTCTGCAAGGCGAGTGCTCTGCTGCTGAGCTACGAGCCCATTGATGGTAAAGTGTTTCTAAAAGCAGTTATAAACTATTCGGAAAGGATGCCGTGCAGGAGGGCTGTTACTCGCAGCCGCCCCATCCGCAGGAATAGCAGACCTTGCATCCTTCCTGGAAAACGAGGCTGCCGTCGCACGAGGGGCATATGCCCTTCTTTATCTTCTGTGCCTCCGAGAGGATTTCTACCGGCGCATTGATATTCTCAGGAACCTGGATCGGGATTTCTTCGGACATTGGACCCCCGTCACACATGCGCATTAACAAAATATAAATGATTGTTTTGTATTCGGAAAAATAAGTCCATAAAAATAAAAAAAGACCACAACTCTCCCGGAAAATCAGCGCCATGCCGGCTGTCCGGCCATTATCTCATCCACGTAGGATTCTGCATCCGCGCGTTCCTTCCTCTTGGTTTTCATGTAATAGAGAACCATGCTTTCGCGGACGTCGAAGCGGGGCCGGAGGTCCCCGTTCTCGTATGTGCAGTGCTTGCAGTATTTGTTTCCCTGTTTCATTCCGCCGAAATCGGAGAGCCTGACCATAGGCATCCCGCAGCTCTCGCATTTATCCAAGTCCATATGTTCTTCACCTTCGAAGGGATTTCGCCCGTTCGTCTCCGCGGGCAATCAGTGCCAGCGTTCGGTCGCGTTGCGGTATTCTTCAACAAAGCGTATATAGCTTGCGTTTTCCCTTCAGGAAAAGGCATATGGGAAGGACTGGGACCAAGGAAAAATGGGGGTAGGGAACCACGTTCCCTATCGTCATTTTCAATAGAAAATGCCGTCAGCTTGACGCTTCGCGTCAAGTCCGTCAATTTTTTCCCTGTGGGAAAAAAATGCCGAAGAGAGGACTTCGTCCTCTATCGTCATTTAAAAAAAATGCCGAGGGGGGAATTCGAATCCCCGGCCTCTCGATCTCTCAGTTGAGCGCATTAATATCATCGGCGCTTCGGGAACGGCGGACCGTTCCCAAGATGCCGCGAACGAGAGTTCGTTCGCAACACCGCCTCATCACTCATCGGGTTTTACCTATGAGTCGAGCACTCTAGCCGACTGAGCTACCTCGGCGTGAATCCCCATTTCTCACCTGCGCCGGGGTTCTGGCGGACGGATTCCGTCCGGCAAGGCCTCGGCATCGGTGGCCCTCTGTTTCGCTTGGCTCTAACAGAAAAAGCCAAGTCTTAATTAATTTGATTACCTTTAAATGCTATACGAATTTTACGGGGAGCCTGTTTATGAGCGAGGGATATTTCGACATGCTGCGCGAGGGGCTGCAGAAGGCCTACGCAGTAGCAAGCGAAGCCCGCGCCAAGGGCTTCGACCCCACCGACGATGTCGAGATAAAGATTGCAAAGGACGTGGCGGCCCGCGTCGAGGGGATTGTCGGCCCGCCAGGCGTCACCGAGATAATTCGCAATCTTGAAACGAGCGGCATGGCGCGCGAGGACATCGCCTTCGAGGTCGCAAGGCGCATCGCAGCCGGCGAGCTCATGAGGGGGACCAAGGAGGTCCTTATCGAGCAGGCAGTCCGAACGGGCCTTGGCATCCTGACCGAAGGCGTGCTTGTCGCCCCGACCGAAGGCATCGCGAAAGTCAGAATCAAGCGCAATCCGGACGGGAGCGATTATGTCGCCGTTTATTATGCGGGCCCAATCCGCAGCGCGGGGGGTACGGCCGCCGCCCTCAGCCTCGTCCTTGCCGATATAGCGCGGAAGGTCTGCAACGTCGGCGACTACCGGGCCACTGATTCGCAGATAGCCCGCTATTACGAGGAGGTCACAACCTACGAGACGCGCGTGACGCACCTCCAGTACATGCCGCCAGAAGCCGATGTCATGGTGATTGCCGGGAACTGCCCGGTGTGCATAGACGGTGAGCCCACTGAGGACATAGAGGTTTCCACATACCGGGGCGTGCCCGGGGTCGAGACCGATCGCATCCGGGGCGGCGTTCCGCTTGTCATGTGCGAGGGGGTCGCGGCCAAGGCCGCCAAGCTATTCAAGTATTCGAAGAAGCTGAAGCTCGGCTGGGACTGGCTCGAAAAAATCATCAAGATAAAGAAGAAGGAGGACAAGGTGGAGATTAAGCCGGATTTCACCTACATGGAGGGCCTTGTGGCCGGGAGGCCGGTTTTCAGCCACCCTTCGGCCAAAGGAGGATTCAGGCTGCGCTACGGGCGGAGCAAGACAACTTGCCTCATGGCCAAGAACGTGCATCCGGCCACCATGATACTCCTGGACAATTTCCTCGCCTACGGCACGCACATGAAAATCGAGCGGCCGGGAAAAGGATGCGTGGTCTCGGCCCATGAGGGCATCGAGCCTCCGGTCGTGAAGCTCAAAGACGGCCGCGTGATGAAAGTCCGCACCCTTGACGAGTCATACGCGATAAAGGCCGATGTGGAGGAAATCCTTTTCCTGGGCGACATGCTCTGCACGTACGGGGATTTCCTCAAATCCAACCACCCGCTCATGCCCAGCGGGTATTGCGAGGAATGGTGGGAGCGCGAGATGGAATCGAAGGGGGTCCAGCCTCCTGGCAGCATGGACGCCCCGGCGCTCTTCGAATTCTCAAGGACGCACGGCATCCCGCTCCACCCGTCCTTCACATACCACTGGCACGACATCTCATCCGAGGGGCTCGAAAAGCTCGCCGCATGGATTAAAGGCGGGCGCCTTGAATGCGATGGCGGGAAAATCCTGTCCCTCACACTTGAGAAAAACGAAGCCAAGCGCGTTCTTGAGGAAATCCTGGTCGAGCACCGTGTCCACGATGGCCGCGTGATAGTGGGGGGGGATGATGCCTATTCGCTCATCTCATCGCTGGGCTCGAAAAACCCGGAGAATATGGACCTGTCCGCATTTTTCGCATTCGACAAATCAGGCAAGACGCCTCTTGAGACGGTTAACGCGCTTTCGGGCATCAGGATAAAGGCCAAGGCTCCGATGTACATCGGCGCGCGCATGGGGCGTCCGGAGAAGGCGAAGGAGCGGAAGATGGACGGCTCGCCGCATGTGCTGTTCCCCACCGGCTCATTCAAGAACCGGAGCCTGAGCAAGCAGTACCGCACCCTCAAGGGCAGGGAAGGGGAGAAGACGATAAACCTCGAGCTCTCGCGCATGCGCTGCACGAAATGCAAGCGCCTGGGTTTCTACCGGAGGTGCGACATCTGCGGCTCCCGCACGGTCGAGGAGCGCGTGTGCGCAAAATGCGGCCGCATGTCCGAGTTCGAGATGCACTGCGAGATGAAGACGCTCTCGTACGACCGCAGGCCCGTCGATATTCTGGAGCTTTTCGAGCAGGCGAAGGCTAAGACCGGCGCATCCCCGGATGAGGTCAAGGGCGTGAAAGGGCTCTCGAACGCGGTCCGCATTCCGGAGCGGCTGGAAAAGGGGTTCCTCCGCGCCAAGCACGACGTGTACGTCTTCCGGGACGGCACCTCGCGCTTCGATGCGACGGATGTGCCGCTGACGCATTTCACCCCAAGGGAGGTTGGGCTGGGCCTGCAGAAAGCACGTGCCCTGGGTTATGACCGGGATTATACCGGCAAGCCCATGGAGAGCGATCTGCAGACCGTCTGCCTCCGCCACCAGGACATCCTGCTCGCAAGCAACGGCGTCGAATATTTCATGCGGGTCGCGAACTTCATCGACGACATGCTCGTCAACCTGTATGGCCTCAAGGCGTTCTACAACATCAAGACGAAGGACGACCTGTTAGGGCATTTCTGCGTGGGGTTGTCGCCGCACACGAGCGCGGGCGTGCTATGCCGGATTGTTGGCTTCACGCGGGCCAATGTCGGGTACGGGCACCCGTATTTCCACACGGCAAAGCGGAGGAACGCAGACGGCGATGAGGACTGCATCATGCTTCTCATGGACGCCCTCATCAACTTCTCCAGGCGGTTCCTGGATGATCGGCGCGGCGGGACCATGGACACCCCCCTCGTCCTTTCGATGGAGATAAACCCCAAGGAAGTCGACGACGAGGCGCACTGCATCGAGTTCGTCTCCCGCTACCCCCTCGAGTTCTATGAGGCGGCGGAGCGTCTCGCTTCCCCTGGCGATATCAAGCTCAAGACCGTCAAGGACGTCCTTGGCACCAGCGAGCAGTTCGAGCTTCCAATCACGCACCCGGGCGGGACCCTTGATGTGGGCAACATCCGGACCGCATACGTGGAGCTGCAGTCCATCCCGGAAAAGATAGACATCCAGTTCCGCCTGCAGGGGCGCCTCCGCCCTGTGGATGCCCGTGATGCGGCCGAGCGGCTGATATTGAGCCATTTCATCCCGGACCTTTACGGCAACCTGCGCTCGTTCTCAAGGCAGACCTTCCGCTGCGTCTCATGCAACACGATATTCCGCCGCGTCCCTTTGGCGGGCAAATGCTCGCGCTGCGGGGGCAACCTCCTTCTGACGATAAACAAGGGCGGCATAGAAAAGTACCTGGAGATATCGCGCGAGATAGTCGCCAGGTACGACCTGCCCGCGTATCTCAAGCAGAGGCTGGAGCTCCTCGAGCGGGAGATAAAGAGCATTTTCGAGGACGACAAGGTCAAGCAGATGGGGCTTTCGGACTTCCTTTAGCTCATCGCAATCTTCTGCGCATGCGCGCCTATCAATGGTATGCCAAACCTCTTCCCCGTGAATGCCTGGAATGCCAGGAACAGCCGCATGGCCAGTATGCACAGCCCGAAAACCATCAGCCCAAGCCATACCAGCCAGAATCCCAGGAAGAACCCTATGCCCATAGATAAGACGCCAAGGACTATCGCCAAACCAAAGCCGACGACAAACACGCCCAGGCTGATGAGCATGACTGCCAAATCGACCATGATGGCCTGCGCCGCATGGAACTTGACGAACCGGTCGTCTTTTTTCAGGAGGAAGATGATGACCGCGACGAAAACCCCGAACACGTACGAGATGGCGGCAATCATCCTGGATTCGTCGTTCGGTTCCCCTGCGGCCGGCTTTGCAGCTTCGGGCGCGGGTTTCTTGCCCTCTTCAGGAGCGGCAACGCTCTGTTTTGCCATGGACTATACCTGGGGCTGATGGTATTAAACAATTCGTATGGCCCCGCCCGGAGCTGCCACTAAGGGAAATGGGGAAAAACGGAAAAATAAGAAAAAATGAAGAAATTACTTCTTCATGCCCGCGACGAATGCTCCAATCGCGCCGAGCACGACGCCGATGATGGTGCCTATCACGACGGCGACCACTATCATGATCGCGCCGAATCCAGCGCCTATCGCCGCGCCGCCGACGTCACCGCCGGTTGCGACCCCGACTCCCATGCCGAGCATGTTGAGCACGAAGCTGACAACGCCGTTGACGACGCCCGCTACGAGGGCTGTGAGGCCGCCGGTTATCGCACCGCCGACAAGGTCCATCTGGGCTTCTTTCACCGCCTTGTATCCTGACCACGCAGTCACTACCCAACCGACAATTGCCAAGGGTATGCCTACGAGGCACATGAGCAAGTTTAGTACGGGGATTGCCCCGACTATGCTCGAAAACACTCCGATAGCGATAAGAATCACAATCGGAATCATCGCAACTTTAAGTGATTTGCCGATATCGAATGCCAAATTATCACCGGACATTCATCGAAAACAAGGTTTATAATGCGTTAAGACCTGGCACCGAGCCGTGAAATCCAGGGAACTAGCGAAAAATTGGGAAAAATAATAAGGAAAAAAGAAGAAAAAACCGAATCTTTTTACTTCATCTGCTTTTCTGCGTACTCGCCGATGACCGGGAGCACGAACCTCTCTCCCTGGTAGGCCTTGTACGCGAAGTATAGCCAGACGAGCAGCATGACCGGGAAGCAAAGAGCCCCTATGCCGAATGTCACGACCGCAATCACCATGGCGACAAGCCAGGTGCCAAGCCCCAGCAGAAGGCTCTGCCAAGCGTGGAAGAAGAGGAACTTGTCTTTCTTCTTGTCCTCGCTTATGTAAACGAGAAGGAACATGAGCACCGGGAATACGTAGCACAGCGCCGACCACAATCTGCTTTCATCCGATACGCCTGAGCTTGCGGGTGTTGCCGCAGCTGGTTTTGCCTCAACTTTCTCTCCTGCCATATAGAAACCTCCTGAATACTAATAGCCTATACTCGGATAGTATCTTTATAAATATTTTTAGGGGCGAAAAACGATGGATGAACCTCTTCAATTCCCTTACAAAGAAGCACGAGCCATTCACTCCCATCGAGGAGAAGCGCGTCGTAATGTACGTGTGCGGGCTTACCCCATATGACAGCGCCCATATCGGCCATGCCCGCGCATACGTGTCGTTCGACCTAATCAAGCGCTACCTGATACGGAAGGGGTTCTCGGTCTACCATATCCAGAACATCACGGACGTAGATGACAAGATTATCAAGCGCTGCAGGGAGACCGGGGCTGACCCCAAGGTCCTCACGAGCACCATCCACGACGAGGCGCTGACTCTTTTTGGCAGGCTGAACATTCTTC
>JAGVPF010000077.1 GCA_020052325.1 archaeon | reverse complement strand
CGGCGGCTTACAGCCACATAGACCTGCTGCGCGAGATGAGAGCCGCGGGAGCGGACGCCAACGAGATATACGGCGGCCTCCAGACTGTGCTGACAAGCCTCTATGGCTGGTCGGAAGATACAGCAAGGGACACCGGATGGCTCGCCGCGGGAAGCTACATGTACGCGCGCATGGAGAATTATACGATGATGAATCCGGATGGCTCGTACCGGACAACCAGTGCAGGCCCCGAAGGCAATCCGGAGCAGCACTATGCGAGCGCCATGTTCATGTACTGGGCGCAGCGCCACGGAATCCTCATGGGCGCGCAGAGGGTTCCCGGTTGGACAAGGATATATGACAGGATAGACCAGGCCATGAGGCAGATACAGCAGAACCCGGCCAACGAAGCGACCATTCTCGAGGGGCTTTCACGCTCGCTGCGCGAGGACCTGCGCAGGGACATCTGGCGCTTCGCACTCGCTTATGGATATGACGGCGAGCGCGTCCGCGTGTACATAGTCGGAGGCGGCCAGTACGTCAATGATGAGACTGCATACGGGAACCTGTACAGCATGTTCATTTTCGGCAGGCCGGCGGCAGGGTATGTCGACATCCTGGGGCACGCATACGGCTATTCGCCCCTTGTCATCAGCGAGAATCCCGGAACTGCGGGCCAGTTCTCGGTGGCGCGTGGCAGGCAGACTCCGTTTGTCGACTTGTACACAGGATTCGGCCTCATGGACTGGCCGAGTTTAAGCCTCCAGAGGTACCAGAGGGAGATAGCGATACCAAGCAGGCCGGATATTCCAGGGGCCCTGCGCAACACCTACCGCGAGTTCGGCGGCATGAGGAACAGGACCCGCCTGGTGCGCGACTACGGCGAATCCCTGGTCTCGCTTGCCGAAGAGGGCAGGGAAACCCTCAGCTGGATGATAAGGCCGGCCGCGCAGGTCCGCACAGAGATGCAGGCCCGCCTCGCACAGGACGACCCGATAGTCTTGTCGTTCCTCAACCTGCGTTCAGGAAGGGACAGCACGGCCAGGGAGGTCAGCGCATAGGATGCGGCCGCCCTTGTGGATATCTTCACCGAGCTTCGGAAGCCGACGCCTAATCGGGAGAGGCTTGAAACAAGATATTCCAGGGCGATTGTCGACCTCGTGGAGAGGAACAGCACGGACCTGGACTGGGTGCTGCTTCCGCCTGACCGCATGAGGACGGAATTCACCAGGAGGGCGCAGGTTAGCGGCTCGATAGAAGGAAGGATAGCCGACGTGTCACTGCCGGTTGCACCGACGCAGGCCGCCCTCACCGGGCCGGAAGTGAAGACTCTCATGGAGCAGAACATGCTCGATGTGCTTGTCGGAGCGACCGGTGCCGAATCCCGCGTGGGCCTGAGCCCCGAAAGATATGACATCCTGCTTGGGAGCCACCTGGGCAGCCCGGCAGGAAGGAGGGACAGGGCCACTACGTACTATATCCTCCATACGCCGGTTTCAGAGCGCTCCGAAGCAAGGGGCTCGCTGGTCATCGGAGACCAGCAGGACCTCGACGAGTGGATGCGCCACGGCCACCAGATAGGGCGCGGCGTCACGCGCCTCGAAGTCGCCCAGAGCGGAGGCAACTACACCTTCACGTTCTCGGGGGACAGGAGGCTCCGGGCGCTTACGGCCGAAAGGTTCGTGGGCGGCCTGACAGTGCCCCTGAGGAGTTCGGACTTCAGGGTCGGAAGCAGCTGGACCGTCGGCGGGCTGATGCAGGTCCTCCAGGACCACCGGCTCGACCTCCTCGCAGGGGCGATGTACGGAAGGCGCGAATTCGGCAACGAGCGCTGGGACCAGTGGACCGTCACCGTCTCGGGACGCCTTCAGGGCACGAACACCGCCACCGTCAGCGAGCAGTGGTACGGATACCTGTTCTTCAACCAGGCAACCCGGCAGGTGGTTGCCGCGAGCGGGGATGTCTTCAACAACCCCGACGAGTTGAGGCAGGTGTGCCAGACCCTCGGCGGAGCCGGATGCAACAGCCTCTCGGACCTCTCGAGAACGACGGGCGGCGTGGGGCTGCAGTGGGCCAGGACGGACGTCGTCACAGGCGACCGGATGAGCTTCCACTTCTTCTTCGAGGGGGGCGTGGAGACATACCAGCCGTGGAGCGGCTCGGGTTCCGGCACGCTGGACACGGGAGGCGGTACGACCACTCCGGTCACAATCAACCCGCGGGACAACGCGTTCGTATTCCGCACGGGCGTGGGCTTCAACTACACGCAGCAGAGCCCGACCAGCACGATACCGAACATCTACTCGCTGACCCTCGGCGCGCAAAACGGCTCGTGGCCCCTCATACCAGGGGACGTCACAAGGCCGGAGTACCTGCAGTCCTGGGGCTCTTCGCTCGAGACCGCGATACCGGGCTGGTCCGTGATGCTGCACGGCCGCGTCGCGTGGTAGCACCCAAATAGCCTTTTTTTATTTTCATTTTTATCTTTTCCCAGCCCAGTCCGATCTAGGTTTTACAAAAGAGGTTTGGCAACGCTGGGCGTATAGGCGAAAAAACGAGGACAAATTTGAAAAATTTGTCCGTAGAGAAATCGAAAAAAGATTTCTCTACAAGCGAACCGAGTTCGCTACGAATCGGAAATCCGATAGGATTTACGATAAGATAAAAAAAGGGCGCTAGGCGCAATATCCCTACTTCTTCTTCGCTGGCTTCTCCTTGGCTACGATTTTCGCCTCGGTCGCAATCAAAGGCGGCATGAAGGGCGGAAGGAGGTTGAAGGGCCGGAGCAGGAATATGCTGTTCATGCCCGCGTTCGCGTTTATCATGTTGATGGCGGTCGCGCCGAATTCCATCGGGACGATTTTCGCCTTCTTGTATTCGACGAGCATCTTCTTGATGTTCTCCGGGTTGTCCCGGCAGAAGGCCTCCCCCATCATCCGGAGCGAGCCGATGTCCGGCTTGTAATCCACGGCGTAGGTGAATTCCAGGATTACGCCATCAGGCGCCTTCTGGGTGATTTTGTCGACGTTTATATTGATGTCGATGTTTGCCGGCACTCCGTCCTTGGCCTTCTTCACTTCGCCGCCCCGGAAAATAAGTCCCATGACTTCAAGCATATTTATCCCGCTCCTAACCAATCTTGCAGAGAATAAAAAGCTTTGTGTTGGACGGGCAGGATGATGGATTCGGTGCTGCTTTCGGGCTTTCCGCAATCAGCCTTCCTGCTGGCCTTCGCGCGTTGCCTGGTAGGCCTGTACCATCCCATTGCGCATATCCGTAAGGTAGGCATACATCGAGTCGTTCTCCCGCAGGTGCGAGCGGAACTGTCCATACATCTCGTCCTGGCGGGCGACCGGAAGCGTCTCGTACTGGAAGCGGTTAAGGCCCTGCGCGCCCAGCCATCCCGGGAATTCGCGGTCCTCGATTTCCTTCATCTGGTCCTGCGCCTGGGAGGCGTTGTAGGCCGCATTGTGCATCTCTATGCCGAGGTCGATTTTCTTTGCTAGGGCTGGGTCGTTCCTCGCCTGTGTGAAACTGAAGATTGTCGGGAGAATCGCCTGCTTCACGGTCCCCGCGTCCCCGTTCGCCCGCATCCGCTGCATCTCGTTGAGCGTGTTCGCGATAATCGTCTCCCGCTCCGGGGGCGTCAGGTTCATCTGGTACCTCTGCTCGTACCTTGTAAGTTCCACGGTTATTGCCGCCCGGTCTGCCGTCGTCACCGGCGCAGGCGCAGTCGTCTGGGCCATAAGTCCACCCGTATGTTTATCTATTCCTATCCATGGCAGATATTTAAGGGGTTTTCATTTTCTTCCCGCGCTCGCTCGGGATGATGCTGATTTTGCCCCCGAAATCCAGCCCCGAAAGCTCGCGCCCCTCCATCAGCCGGTCGAGAATGATGGCGAGCGCGGCTACTTCGCTGTGCGGCTGGCTCGTCACCGACACGTTATAGTCGGAAAGCGCGTAAATCTCGCCGGGGACCTGCGCGGAGCCGACGATGATGAGGAGCTTTTCGCAGGCCTTCAATGAAGGAGCGACGTCCTGCACGGGAAGCCCGTACATCGTGAGATGCACGACCCGAAAGCCCTCCTTTTTCCTCGCCCGAATCACGGAGACCGCGCTCTTCTCGTAAGAAACCGAAAACCCGGAGCCCGATGCGGTCTTCCCGCCCCAGTTGTCGCATATCCTCGATACGCTGAGCTCGAAACCGGCATCATGCTGGCCTGTGTATAAAATCCTGCTTGCGCCGAAAGCGCGGGCTACGAGCGCCACATGCGTGGAGATGCGCTCGTCGCGGGGAAGGCGATGGGAAAGGCGGAGGACCTCGATATGCATGAATGCGTTTTTGCTGGCATCAGGTTTAAATCATGAGCCGCGGAAATGGCGGTTTGATGCCCATCATAGAGCTTGATAAGCTGACGAAAAAATTCGGGCCGCTTGTCGCCGTGGATTCGGTCTCGCTGCAAATCAATGAAGGCGAGATTTTCGGCCTTCTTGGGCCAAATGGCGCCGGCAAGACCACAATCATTTCGATGCTCGTCACGATGAAGAAGCCGGCTTCGGGCAGCGCCAGGGTCAACGGCTTCGACATCGTGAAGGAGCCGGACGGCGTGCGGAGAAGCATCGGCATCGTGTTCCAGGACCCGTCGCTTGACGAGGAGCTGACAGCATACGAGAACCTCGAGCTGCATGCGGCCATGTACGGCATCGATGCAAAGGACCGCAGGGACCGCATCCTCGAATCCATCAGGATTGTCGAGCTCGAGGACCGCCTGCATGACATCGTGAAGACGTTCTCGGGCGGCATGCGCAGAAGGCTTGAAATCGCGCGCGGCCTCCTGCACTACCCGAAAATCCTTTTCCTTGACGAGCCCACAATCGGGTTGGATCCGCAGACGCGGAAGCACGTCTGGGACTACATCCGGAAGCTGAAGGCCGAGCACGGCATAACGATTGTCATGACCACGCATTACATGGAGGAGGCGGATTCGCTCTGCGACCGCGTCGCAATCATAGACCATGGAAGAATCATCGCGCAGGACGCCCCCGATGCGCTCAAAGACTCGCTCGGTGGCGACATGGTCGTCGTGAAGACGCAGGATTCGAAGAAGCTCGAGGCCGCCGTCAAAGGCCTCGGATGGGTCAAGAAGGCGAAGATAGATGACGGCGCAATCAGCCTGAGCGTCGCTCAGGCGGAAAAGAAAATCCTCAAAATCATGGACATCGCGCGCGAGAATAAAATAGACGTGCAGTCGATCAGCATGCACAAGCCGACCCTGGACGACGTGTTCCTCCATTATACCGGCCGCAACATCCGCGAGGAGGCGGTTACCGCAAAGGATGCGATGAGGATGAGGCACAAGGCATGGGCGGGGGGAAGAAGATGAACCACGAGCTCACCGCGCTGTATTTCATGTGGAAGAGGGAGCTGATACGGTTCTACCGCTCGAAAAGCAGGGTGGTGGGAAGCCTTGCCATGCCGTTCTTCTTCATGGCCATCCTGGGCACCAGCATGAACGGGGCGGGCAATCTTCCTGCGGGCGACGGAAACTACCTGGAATTCATCTTGCCCGGAATCCTTTCCATGGTTTTGCTATTCGGTTCCGTGTTCACCGGAGTGATAGTGATAATGGACAGGCAGTTCGGGTTCCTCAAGGAGACGCTTGTCGCCCCGGTTTCACGCACGTGCATCGTCCTTGGCAAGTCCCTCGGCGGGGCGACTACCGCAGTATTGCAGGGCCTCATGATGATGGGGCTTGCGCTGCTCCTTGGAGCGACAATCGACTTTGCCAGCCTGCCCACCGTCATCGTGCTGATGGCGCTGATATCGATGTCCTTCGTCTCGCTCGGAATAGCGATAGGCTCTGTCCTGGACGACATGCACGGCTTCCAGCTCATCATGAACTTCCTGGTCATGCCGATGTTCTTCCTCTCCGGTGCGCTGTTCCCGCTGAGTTCGGCACCGGAAATCGTGCGCATCATCTCGTATTTCGACCCCCTCACATACGCGGTCGAGGCCATGAGGTTTTTCCTCCTCGGGCATTCCACGATGCCGATATTCCTGAGCTTGGGCGTGCTCGTGGCTTTTTTCGGGGCAACGACGCTCCTTTCCACCTACCTGTTCAACAGGATAGAAAGCTAGGGCGCGCTTCGTTCAGGACACCTTGTGAATCACCCAGGGCTAAAGCCCTGGGCTTCCTGCTTCGTTGAAGAAACTTGCTCGGAATGAGTAGAGGTGCCTTCTCCACAGGCTTTACGTCCCCCAATTCCTGGGGTAGCTCGTGTGAGTATATTTCTTGCTGCATTGAGGTCTCGTGGCATTGATGCCCCGCAAGGGCACTCATGCCACCTCTCCGCAAGCGTTTTCTTATGTATCAAACCGCAGCTGCTGCACGTCGACGTGGTATGGGCAGGATCGACAAACACGACTTCACAACCAGCACTTTCAGCCTTGTAACGAAGCATGCTTGAGAATTCTGCCCAACTGCAATCCAAT
>JAGVPF010000090.1 GCA_020052325.1 archaeon | reverse complement strand
TACTAGAAGGCGACGGTAGTCGGATAGGATGCGGAGCATTCCACCCATCTCCCCGGGTGATGGGATTTCGCCGCTTTCCGCCCTTCCGATGATTTTTTTCTCCAATTCTGCTGCTTCCGCATCAGCTATCGCAGGGACCGGCGGAAAGATGAGAGCGTCGCATATGAGGCGCAGCGCCCCTGCAACGCCCGGGGTTATATAGACTCCGACGTCCTTTGCGGAAATCTGGATAGTGCCTTGGGGCCCGAGCGTCCAGCCCTCCCTGATCCTGCTTTTAAGGCTCTCGTAGCCGCCAGGGATGTAGCCATTGAACTCGCCGGAACTCATGAAATATGAGCAGCGGCGCTCGAACCGTTTGAAGCCGCGGGGTGTGCCTATGCCCGGATAACGCGCTGGGTCTCCGAATGTTGACCACAGGATATCCAGCTTCTGCCCGCCGCCCATCTTGGAGAAATTCGCCTCGTATTCAGTGATGGTGTCGTTGACGGGGGTGCGGTTGAAGGCGGCCTGGGAGATGCGGGCAAGATGCTCCGCGTTCTGCCGGTATTCCAGCGTCCTGAATTCCTTTTCCGATATTTTGACCGATGCCATATGGGATTTCCTCGTTCTGGTTCTTCTTGTGAGCATCACATCATGAAATTGTTCAGTTTAATCAGCACCTCGTCCACGAGGCGCTCCAATGCGTTTCTCGAGCATTCGCCCTCGTGCGGAGTGGGAATCACGAACGAGTGCTGCAGGAATTTTTGTGTCGTTTCGTCCGGGGGCCCGCCCTTGCACAGGAGCGCGTCATTGGGCACGACATCGGTGGCATATGCCAGAAGCGCCCCCCTTGAAACGAAATCGAACACCGCATCGCTCTCGACAATCTTGTCGCGGGTCACGTTGACGAGGATGCGCTTGCGCCCGAGTATCAGCTCGCTCATCTGCTGGGCGGTGATTAGATTGCTCGTCCCTTCGTTCAGTGGCAGGGATACGAAGGTGAAATTCGAGTCGGAAATCGGGACCGATATCGGCGCCTTCGGGTCGACATATTCCACAATGCCCGCAAGCTCGGGCTTCCTGCTCCGGTTGAACGCACGGACATTGCAATTGAACCCTTTCTTGCAGATGCGCGCTATGATTGAGCCGATTGCGCCAGTGCCAAGCACTGCCACATCTGAACCCCCTAGCGACAGTTCTTCGGATTTCGTCAGTTGCCTCGTATCGAAGGTCCACGGGCCGGATGTTGGCCCGTATCTGCTCGTGCAGAGGAAGATGTAGTCCGAATATTCGATAATGCGCAGGTAGGATTCGGGTTTCACCCTGTAATAACCCGCCAGCGCCTCGGAGATGTCGTAACCGTACAGGTCGCAGTCGAACCCCTCTTTGAGGATGCGCGCGATCTCGAATGCCTCCCGGTCATGGCCGATTATGCCTATCCTGGCACCGGCAAGCTCGGAGTTGATCCAGGGTTCGCTGGGCCTTCTGTCGTCATTGTCCCTGTACCGGCACCCCCTTGCACGCTCTATGCTGCTGTTAATCTGCCGCGAGCGCATGAGCATCTGTGCTACCGCCTGTTCGGCATATATGTCGGAGTACTCGGAGAAGACGACGACCGAGCCTGAAAGCGGGGGCAGGGCGCACTCCCCATGGACGCTCCTAAGGGCGAGGCCGATTGCGTGCTCGGCAACTGGAATCGAGCTGAATGTGGGGCAGTTCTCCGCGCGGAGATTCAGCTCCGCGAGGGCCTGCCTGTTGATGTGGTCCACACCGTTGGTGGCGCTGATGATACCGAGCCGCGGGTGTGCGTCCTTCAGGAAGCCATAATCGCCCAGGCCGTATGTCCATTTGATCAGCCATACGTCGGCTTCCCTGTAGGCGGTCTCCTTCGTCAGGTTGCCATCGAAGAGTACATCGTAGCCAGCCTGGGTGAGGGCCTTTGAGAGCCGCTCTCCGACCACGCGTGGCGTATCGTAGATTGCGACGGATAGCTTGCTGGGCCCGATAATTCTCCCGCTGCCAGTCATACTCATATACATACATATTTTACAATAACATTTTAAAAAGCTAACGAATTTTCACTGGATTTTATCAGATTATTAAGAAATTTTTTAATCATCTTCAAAAACACAGTAAATTCATATAAAATATTGGCTCATATTATCTTTTTATCACAATGAAAGAATGAAAACCGAGGCGCGCGCCAACCACAGTTTTGCCGCGTGCCAAATGCGCTTATATTTATATTACTTTCCCAATAGATATCCGAAGAGAACGAGACTAATTTCTAGCTTAGTCTAGACTAAAACGCATACCTTAGGGTGAGATTTCATGGCACGGAAGGAATTCGTAGTTGAAGAAGCCCAGAAACTGATGGACAAGATAGAGAATGTCAGGAACGTAGCGATTATTGCCCACGTCGACCACGGGAAGACGACGCTCACCGACAGCCTGGTCGCAAGGGCGGGCCTTATCAGCAAGGAGCTTGCAGGACAGCAGAGGGTCATGGACTACGACGTGCAGGAAGCGGCCAGGGGAATCACCATTAAGTCGGCCAACATCTCGCTCGGGTTCAACTATGAAGGGAAGGACTACCTGATCAACCTCATCGACACCCCGGGCCACGTGGACTTCGGCTTCCATGTCGTCCGCGCGATGC
>JAGVPF010000136.1 GCA_020052325.1 archaeon | reverse complement strand
TTCGTTTGGCGAGCGTACGCCCCTCCCCCGCTCATGGCCGTAATATAAATGGTCAACGCCGAGAACCTCCCTCCACCTTGCCCCCCGCTCGCCTTCCATGTGCGGAGCCCAGGCCCCTATCCCCATGTTGAATCCTTCGGAATAATTCGATGAGAAATCCCCGGTGCGCTCACCCATGAGCATGTCCGGTATATTGAGTTCGGTTTTCGCCCAGTGATTGTCGGTCGTAGCGAATAGTTCGGTGAAATGCGCATCGAGCGCGCTGATGGCCGCTTCCCGCGAGCCCGCATTCAGGACGGCATCCGTCATCACCGGCCCCCCATGCGTGAAGAAATTGTTATCCACAATTACGGCCGCCCTGGTAGAGCTGATGAACTCCATGAAGCTTCCGGGTTTGATATTGCCCTGCGCATCGAAATTCTCGGCGATGAAGTTCTCCCATGTGTGGTATCTCTGCATCAGCGAATCGAATGTCTCCTGCAAGCCGATGCGGCCCCAATCGCATGATTCGCCCAGCGCGTCGCTGGTTTGCCCTTCGAGAATGGAGACCACGTCGGCCTGGCTCATGCTCCGATACGCTTCGACAAACCTGAGGAGCAGTGCCTCATGATTGCCCCGCAGCGTGTGCACCTGCGAGCCTAAGAAGATCGCATCCTGCTGCATCTGCCGCACCAGCATCACCGTTTCCACGCTCGTAGGCCCGCGGTCAATGTAATCCCCGGTGAACACAATCTGCGTGCCCGGGGGCAAATCTGGATTCAGCCTGTACCTCTGCGCAGGCAGCACCGAATGGTCAGAGGCGGGAAGGTCCGGCCTCGTGTCGATAAGGATTCCGCCTCTTAGCAGCTGGTCGGCGAGGCCATAAGCGTCTCCGTGCAGGTCGCCTATGGCGATTACCTGCCTTGCGCCGGATACGGAATCAACATATGCCCCCTGCCGGACTACCGTTTCCGCAGATTCCAACGCGGATGAAAGATGCGAATACCTTTCCGACAGCGCAAGTGCATCGCCGATATCGCCCCTTTCCATCGCGGATATGTATTGCGGGTCGCCCAGCATCTGTGCAGCCACAGCCCGCTCGTTGGCGGTTCCGAACCCAAAATGCCTTCCCGCTTCGGCATCCGAGTCGCGTGCGATGAGGTACAGCCGCCTCGCTTCGGCGGATATTCCCGGCGCATTTGCTGAAAGCGCGGCGTCGCGCTGGGCAAGCACGGAATCCGCTATGGACTGCCTTACCCTGAAGCGGTAGATGTGTTCGGGCTCTCCGTGTACCTGCTCCGGAAGCTGGACCCTGAGCGTGCTCGGCCCAATCCCCGCATCATAATTCAATTCAATGAAAGCCGGGCCTCCAACGCCCTCCGGCATCGAAATCTTCAGCGTTCCGTTCTGTTCTGTGACTGGGGTGATGCCGAGCGCAGCAAGCTCTTGGGCGCCCTCACGGCCTATGAGCTGGACGAGAGCCCGCTCTGCGTTCGCCTGCGTCTGGATGGCGGGGGGCGCTCTAGGCTCCCGGGCCATCGCCACCCTGCCCCCGACTATCACTTCCGCGGCATCCCTCTGCGCAATGAGGATGTCCCTCCGCATCGCGGGGGTGGGGGAACGGAAATCCTCCATTGTGTAGCCCTTTTCCGAAAGCGCATCATAGACCATCCTGTTGTATTCGAAAATCTCCGGAATCGCGGTGAGCCTCTCATCATGGACCCTTTGTGCATAGATGATGAAATCGTCGACCTGCCTTTCGAATGACGGGGGCTCCCTTTCCATGGCGGCGGTTGGCTGTCTTTGCGGGGCTTCTATTGGAAGCGGAGCAGCCGGTTCGGCCTGGCTTCTCAAGCCCAGGACCTCCCCGGCAATCTGGCGCTCTACCGCACGGATTACGATGGCTGTCTGCGGGCTTGGGTTCGCCTGCATGTCAAGGGTGATTTTCATTGCCGCAAGCCTCTCCATGCGCATGCCCACGAAAAGCCCTGTATCCGGGCCGAGGGCTTGCATGTGGGTCCAGCTCCTCTTCACTCGCGCAAGGAACGCGTCAATTTGGGGGCCGGTGAACTCGCCTCCGGCCGGAGGGGAGCCTGCGGGAGGCGAGCCGCTCTGGGTTGAGCCAGTTGGGGCGCGGCCCATCCTTACCTCGCCACTAAGTGAGGGCGCCCTCAGTTGCTCAAGGCGGGGCACGCCTCTTTCATCAAGAGCCCTGTGCGCGGCATCAGGGCCTCCTTCCACCGCAATCGGCCTTGGGAACGAATCTGCCATCCCCTGGTCTGCAAGAGCGCGGAGCCTGCGCGTCTCGTGATACTGCTCTGCAATCCGCATGTCCACGACCAGCCGGGCATCATCGGGGCTCCCACGCACGACTTCGCCATCATCATCGAGATATATTCCCTTATCGGCAAGCTTTGCCTGGTCTTCAAGGTTTATCTTGAATACCCCCGGCTCTTCTGCAGCTTCTGCCGCCCGCTGTAGTTCGTTATTGGCAGCTATCGCCCTTTTCCGTGTGCTGAATACAAGGCGGCTGTCTTCGCCAAGGAATATGCCTGATTCCGCAAGATGCGCCAATGCCGCATCGCTCGGCCCATACCCGGCAATTACCCTCCAGTCCCTGCTCCCGAGGTAATTCCTCGCTGATTGCAGTTGCCCCGGAGATGCCTTCCGCGGGGATGCTACGGCTTCTAGTACGTCACTCCGGTACTCCGACACCCTCTCGAGGGTGTGGGTTTCCCTCCATTGGCCATTCGGGTATTTCGCGTATTCCTTCCCAGCAAGGATAACAGTCGGCATGGTCTCGGCTTCCGGCTCGACCGAGCGCTCCTGCGCTCTCTGC
>JAGVPF010000047.1 GCA_020052325.1 archaeon | reverse complement strand
TTCATCTCGCTGATGATCCACTCCTCGCCGAGGAACCAGACCTTCATGCGGTGCGTTTCAGTCGCATCGTCGATGGTCGTCTCGCCGGTCTCGTCCTTGCAGTCCGCGTAGTCCTGGTCTTCTGCCTCGGTACATTCTGGGACGCCGAGCTCATCGCCTCCAGGGCCGTCGAACTTCAGCGTGTATGCGAGGTACTCCAATCTGCCTACGACATCGTCTGGGTCTGAGTCGAAGTGGTTGTCACCCTTCAGCCAGAGCGCCTGCATCTCAACGTATGAGTTGCCCGAGTCGTCGTCCATGAGGGACTTGTCGGCAAATACAGAGAACTGCTCGCCGCCAACCTTGTACATGAACTCCTCGGTCGGCCCGATGTTGCCCGTAAGGCCGTCTGTGAAGGGGTTTGCGCCTTCGGATGTGTCAGAGCCGCCCATCTCGTATGCCTGGTCTGAGTCTCCCGGGTCATCGTTCGGTTCCCTGTCCTGCAATGCCCGGTTCAGGTAGTCGCCTATCAGGTTGTCTCCAGTCCAGGTGCCCGCCGCAATTGCGCCCGGCACGGTTATCTCCAGCCTTGCCTTCTCGTTGCTGATGCTGCACGTGCCGGTTGCGCTGCCGCCGCTTGGCGTGCATGCTGCAGTGCCGGATACCTGCGCGGTGACGGTGGTGCTCTTGTAGCTCTCGCTCACCATCTTCCCCGCAATCAGCGATGCGGCGACAGCGTCGCTGGGCTGCGCGCTGCTCCCCAGCACGACTTTGGCCACAGGTGCGCCGTTGTCGTCCACCAGCGTCGTCGAGCCGAACATTAGTCCGGCAAAAGCCGCTGAACTCGCCAAGATTGTCGCACCGGCGACAATCGCTCCGATTTTCTTAAGGTTGACTTTCATGGCATATACCTCTAGTTTGTTCTGGGGTATTGAAAAAAACATGAATTGGGATGGCGCTTTGTGTTGATTGCAGATGGGGGTCCGGATGGTTATGGGGCTCAGAATACCTTCTCACCAACATAGACCTTTATTCCACTCGGCGTCACCTTGAACGGCACCAGGTCGCGCGAATGGTCGGTTCCGCGCATCTTGAAGATTTCGAGGGCGCGGACACGCCTGTCATCGCGATCGAGGTTGTAGAGGTTGATGATTCCGTCCATGACGAAATGCTCGATATCGAAGCGCATCTCCTCCCTCCTTGCGCTGGTGGCCTCCACCGTTGTGATTGTCGTCACGTCGAGGTTGCGCAGCAGGGAAAGGAACTCGAAAAGCGTCTGGCGGTATTCGACATCGCTCTTGAAGGAAAGGCGTATCATGGTCGCCGAGTCTATGACCGCGCGCTTGATTCCGTTCGATGTTATGCGGTCCTCGAGAAGGTTCGCGACCTCCTCCAAATCGAGCTTTTCGGGCTTGATCAGCTCCAGCTTTTTCTCTTCGACAAGAGTTGCGGTGTCAGTCAGGAGGGGAAACGTGCTTTTCATGTTCTCAACAATGTCGTCCGCGGTTTCCTCCAGGCTGATATACAGGCCGTTCTCACCCATCTTCGCCCCCTGATAGAGGTATTCGAAACAGAATGAGGTCTTTCCGGCGCCCGGGCCTCCGTAGAGCGCCACATGCCTGCCTGCAGGTATGCCGCCATTAAGCATCTCGTCCAAACCTGATATCCCTGTTTTCACTCGGTCCATGTCACCACGTTGGCTTTCACTATCCGCGAAAATTTATATATATTGACACCGGATTATTCCTGATGGAACAGGACATTCTGCCATGGACAGAGAAATACAGGCCAAAGAAACTCGACGAAGTCATGGGGCAGGAAGAGGCGATAAAAAGCCTCAAGGCATTTGTCAGCAAGAAGAACATGCCGAACATGCTTTTCTCAGGCCCCCCAGGGGTCGGCAAGACCACGAGCGCCCTCGCGCTCGCCCACGAGCTGTTCGGGGCCGATATCAGCGGCAATTTCCTGGAGCTGAACGCCAGCGACGACCGCGGAATCGACATAGTGAGAGGCCGGATTAAGGATTTCGCCCGCTCGGTTTCGCTTGGCGAAGCCCCGTTCAAGCTGATTTTCCTCGACGAAGGCGACGCGCTCACAGCCGATGCCCAGCAGGCCCTCCGAAGGACGATGGAGGCCAATTCCTCGGTGACCAGGTTCATCATCTCTGCCAATTATTCCTCGCGCATCATAGAGCCGATACAGAGCAGGTGCGCGGTCTTCCGCTTCATGCCCCTTAACGCAAAGGAGATGCACAAGGCGCTCGAGCATGTCGCCAGGTGTGAGAAGCTGAAGGTCGATGAGAAGGCATACGAAGCGGTCTTCTATGTCTCCGAGGGGGACATGAGGCGCGCCCTCAACACGATACAGGGCTGTGCGATGCATTCCGAGCACATAACAGAGGAGCTCGTCCATAAGACAAGCAGCCGCGCCATGCCAAAGGAAGTCAAGGACATGGTCGGGATGGCTATTGCGGGCAAGTTCCAGGAGGCAAGGGAAAACCTCGACAAGCTGATAATCACATACGGCCTCTCCGGCGAGGACATCATGTACCAGGTCTACCGCGAGATACCGAAGCTTGATGTGCCCGAAAAGCAGAGGATGAAGCTAATCGAGATCCTGGGCGAGTACAACTTCAGGCTGGTCCAGGGAGCGAGCGAGCGCATCCAGCTCGAGGCCATGCTCGCGCAGTTTTCCAATGCGAAGTGACGGGATGGAAAAGCAAGCCTCGCTCCTGCTGGCGCTCCTATGCCTATTTGGAGCATCCTTCGCGCTCACGATAGGGCCCAGGATATACGAGCAGAAAGATTTAGGCGACATCTCGCTCTCGGAATTCACTTATTCGCTCAGCGCGGACTGCAACGCATCAACGATAAGCGTGTCCATATACAATGAGAGCAACCGCCCCGTCCGCGATGCTAACATTTATCTCAAATACGTCGATTTCAGCTCGCCCCTGCTGTCCAACAGCAAGACAGACAAGGACGGGTTCAGCCTCATCCGCCTGCCCGGGAACGTGAAGCTCATGCGCGGGCTCTTCATCATGGTCGTGGAGAAGAAGGGGTTCCGCAACAAGGAGATACATTTCGACCTCTCGCCCTGCTGGGGCGGCAGCCAGTTCCCCCCGCCTCCGATCAAGCCCGGAAACCAGACCGCCAATGCGACGAACCAGACCGGACCCCCGAAACCTCCTGCGAACAACTCCACAAGCATCCCGCCGGCCGGAAACGGCACCGCCCCGGGATTCAACGCGACCAATGGGACTAATCAGAGCGGGGCTGGGAACGGCACTCCGGATTCGGGGCCGCTATGCCCGACGGGTGCGGTGCTTCTTACCATCGCCCTCGTCACCAGTTATAAAGATGCGCGGTAAGGATTTGGCTATGAAGGCTTATCTTGCAGCTGTTATGATACTCGTAGTGTTAGCCGGGTGCATCGGGATGCCACCGGAACAGAACCAGACTTCAAATCAAACCAACCAGACGGGATGCGCCTGCACCATGCAGTACGACCCGGTTTGCGGCACGGATGGCATAACGTACGGCAATGCGTGCGTGGCGGCATGCGCCAAAGCAAGCATTGCCCATAGCGGCGAATGCGCACCCGGTCTCGCCTGCGATGATTCGGATGGCGGCAAGAACGTGATGAGCATGGGAAGCGTAGTCGAGGGGACGAGCTCTTTTGCCCTTATCGACTCATGCCATGACAATAGCTCGGTCACGGAATACTACTGCGAAAACGGCAGGGCATCCAACCAGACGATTGCCTGCCCGCAGGATTATGAATGCAAAGAAGGCGCCTGCACCGCAACGCCCGCGCCCCCGGTCCAGAGCGCGTGCACTGACAGCGATGGCGGGGAGGAGTACTATAGTGCGGGCGTGGTGAAGAAAAGCGGAATTTCATACAGCGACGTCTGCACCGACCTCCGCCTCGTCAAGGAGTATTACTGCCAGGACGGGAACGTTTCAAGCAGCATCCACCAATGCGGCAGCGGCGAGAGGTGCCTGGACGGCAGGTGCGCGACTGCTGAAAAGTTCTGCACCGATACGGATTCTGGTGACGACATATACCTCAAGGGCACGGTGACTTCGGGTTCCGTGCTCGCTTCCAGCAGCCTTACTGACGGCTGCTTCGACTCGGTTACGCTGCGCGAGTATTACTGCGTAGGCAATGACCCCGCAAGCGCTACCCGCGAATGCCCGACGGATTATGAATGCCATGTAGGCGCTTGCAGGGAGCTCGACTGCGAGGATAGCGACGGTGGGCAGCATAGCGGAACCCGGGGCACGGCGACAGACCGTTTCGGGGATCATATGGATTACTGTGCCAGCAACACCGCGGTTACGGAGTACTACTGCAGCGGCACCCTGGCCCAGAGCACTACGCTGAATTGCGAAAGCGGGCAGATATGCAGCGAGGGAAGGTGCGTCGCCGACAGGTGCACTGAAACAGACGGCGGATGGGATGTCTACATTGCCGGGTCGGCGACGAGGGGCGGAACGTCTATGCCGGACTACTGCGCGGGCAGCCTCCTTACCGAGTACTACTGCAACCTGGATACAATCTCGTGGGGATTGTTCGACTGCGCCACAAGCGGCGGGTACTGCAGCGCCGGGAAGTGCGTCGCACCCGTAATGCCCGTCAGCTGCACGGACACGGACGGAGGCATCGATACCTCCGGGCCGGCAGGAACGGTGACAAGGGGCACGGAGATAAAGACGGACTATTGCATCGACATCGCATCTGTCCGGGAGTTCTATTGCGATTCTGGAGGCTACGTCGCTTCTACGGATATCGCATGCGCGGGCGCCTGCGACACCGGCGTATGCATATATTAGGGATATTTAGGATGTCCGGAGGTTGCCTGCGAATCGGGCTTCTTTTCCCCTTTTTCACCCATCCCGCGAGCTCCCACCTCTTCTTTTAAATCCTTTAAGCCAAGTTAGGAGCCATGAGGGGCTACTTTATCGCATTGATTCTGGTTCTATCCGTAATGCTGGCAGGGTGCGCCGGGCCGGTGCCGCAGCAGAATGAGACGGCAAAATGCCTGTCAAACTGCACCGGAGCAACGATGCAGGTCTGCGCGAACGAAACCACGTATCCGAACGCGTGCAGCGCCCGCTGTTACGGATTCGCCGCGTCCATTGAAGGTGCGTGCGGAACATGCAAGGACACCGATGGGGGCAGGAACGCCACCGTGAAAGGCATTGTCAGCGCAGAAGGCGGCAATT
>JAGVPF010000101.1 GCA_020052325.1 archaeon | reverse complement strand
CGCGAAGCATTTCTCCTTCCTTGCCCTGACGCGGGAAAAATTCCCGCGGCTCCTGCTTGCCCGCAAGAACTCAGAAGGCAGGTTCAGGATAAAGGAAGCGGAATTCTTCGGGCCTTTCGTTGAAGGTGCCAAGCGCGCGATTTCAGCCAGGTATCTGCGGAAGCTTTTCAGGATACGCATCTGCTCAAAACTGCCGAAGAAGGAGTGCCTGCAACACCACATCGGGAACTGCGACGCGCCATGCATCGGGAACATCGGCATGGAGGCATATGCGAAGAATGTGGATTCCCTGCGCATGGTGCTCGAAGGGAAGGGGGAGGCGCGGCGCATCATCGAATCGCTGGAAGCCCGGATGAAGGAGGCCTCCGCCTCGCTCGATTATGAGCGTGCCTCCGCAATGAGGGACCAGATGGCTGCCCTTCGCATATTTTTCGAGCGGCAGAGGGTGGAGAAGGAGAGGAAAAACGACGAGGACTTCCTTTATTTCCAGAGAATCGGCGATATCCTGCATGTGCAGGTCCTCCGCAGCAGGCGGGGTGTCATTAGCAAGGCGGAGAAGCATGCGGTTGCGGTCAAGGCGCAAGAGGGGCCGGAGGTTTCATTCTGCCTCCAGTTCTATGGCGAGCTGCCCGACCGCGTGTATTCCAACCTGCCAAGGGAATGGATGGCAATCCTCAATGAAGCCCTGGCAACCGGGGCATTCCGCGTTCCCGGCGAGGAAAAAAGGAAAATTCTTGAAATCGCCTCGCGCTCGCTCGCATACGGCGAACTCGAATCGTCGGTCATCCGGCTTCGGGAGGCGCTTTCGCTCGAAAACAACCCGATCATCATAGAAACGTTCGACATCTCGACCTTATTCGGCGAGGAATCCGTCGGCTCGATGGTGCAGTTCGTGAACGGGAAGCCGAACAAGGGCGGCTACCGCAGGTTCAAAATCCGGACCGTGTCGGGCCAGGACGACTTTGCGATGATGAAGGAGGTCGTCTTGCGGCGCTATTCGAGGCTCCTTGAGGAAGGCGGCTCTTTCCCCGACCTGGTCCTTATCGATGGGGGCGCAGGCCAGTTGCACGCGGCCATGGACGCTCTGGAAGAAGCGGGCGTCCGGCTGCCCGTCGCGGCGCTTGCGAAAAAGGAGGAGGAGCTCTACCTTCCCAGCCGGATGGAGCCCCTGCATCTCCCCCGCTCGGATGCGGGGCTGAAGCTCTGCCAGCGGTGCCGCGACGAGGCGCACCGGTTCGCAGTCACCTTCCAGCGCCTGCGGCGCGGCAAGAAGATGAAGGAATGACAAAAAAGCATATCCTTAATAATATGGCCGTGCATAATTATGTTATAAAATCTGAGAAATTCTGATTTTTGTTATCCTCAGTTCGGATGAAACGCAGAAGATAATCGAAATCGAATTTTCAACAACAGGTGAATGCATAATGAAATTCAGTGAAATGAGCATCAGCGCCAGGACTACCTCGGCGCTAGGTGAGATGGGTTATGTGGATGCCACGGAAGTGCAGGAAAAGTCGATTCCCCTGCTGCTCCAGGGCGAGGACATCATCGTCAGGAGCCAGACCGGCACCGGCAAGACCGCCGCATTCGGCATCGGCCTGATAGAAATAATCTCCAAGGACCGGAGCAAGAAGGGATTGATTCTTGCCCCGACGCGCGAGCTCGCCGTCCAGATAACGAAGGAAATTCGCTCGATTGCCCAGAACCACAACCTGCACATCTTCGCAGTTTATGGGGGGGCGGGGATGGGCAGCCAGACCGCATCGCTGCGGCGCGGCTTCGACATTCTCGTGGCGACCCCCGGCCGCCTGCTGGACCATGTCCAGCGCGGCACATTGAAACTCAGCTATTCGAACATCATCGTTCTTGATGAGGCCGACCGCATGCTCGATATCGGTTTCAAGCACGATATAGACCGGATAATGGGCATGACGAGCCATAACCGGCAGGTCATGCTCTTTTCCGCTACGATCGACTCGCGGATAAAGGAGATTTCTTCCGAATACATGGCCAGCCCTGCAATAATCGAGGTCGGGCCGGTAGGAAAAGTCATGAAAATCGACGAGACGTTCATCAGCATGACGAGGGCCGAGAAGCTGCAGAAGCTCAAAGACATCCTCATGCAGGAGCCGATGTCCCGAACCCTCGTTTTCGCCGCGTCCAAGCGTGGCGTGGAGTTTGTCTGCCACAAGCTGAATGACCATAACATCGAAGCACGATACCTTCACGGGGGCAAATCCCAAAGCCAGCGCGAGCGCGTCGTCCGCGACTTCCAGGAGGGCCGGTTCAGGATACTCATTGCGACGGATGTGGCCTCCCGGGGGCTCCACATCGAAGACATAAACCATGTCATAAATTATGACAAGGCCGACAGCGATGACACGCACACGCACCGCATCGGCAGGACCGCAAGGATGGGGAGCAGCGGCAAAGCGACGACTTTCGTCGAGACCGACCCGCTTCCTCCGAAAAGGCGTTCCGGAGGCCGCGGGCGGAGCGGTTTCGGGGGGCGCCCTTCCCAGAGCCATGGCGGGGGCAGCCGCAGGCCGAGACGTTACTGAGGAGCACTTAATACGTCTGATCATGCTGTTAGGTCGATAATATGAAAGTCCCTGCAAGCCACATCCGGCATCTCAAGGCGAAAAGGCGGTTCAACGAGGGCAAGGCCCATCTGGAAACCCGGCGGCAAGTGAACAAGAAACGCAAGCCATGAGCTGTTTATAGAAAAAATGCAGGGGGCAGAACCCCAGAGCTGTTCTGAGGTTGCACCCTGTTTTATCCATCCTCAGAACCCGAGTCCGAGGAAATGGATAACCAGAACCAGCACGAGACCTGGGACGCCGCCGATTGCAACAATCCCGACTGAAAAGATATTGATTGGTATGCCCGCTCCGGCGAGATTCAGGATAAAGAATATCAAGATGCCCATAATCGAGTTCCCTATTATATACTCGGGATTCTTCAGAAACCTGAGAATCAGGTAAACTATCAAAAGTGCTACTAATAACCCAAATAAACCAACAAATCCAAGGACTTCAGCCATAGTAATAACCTCAGACGAATGCTACTTTCATCAATCTTAATATGATTATCAACAGAAGGCCGACAATGCCGCCGATAGCCACTATCAGGACGGTAAATATGTTGATAGGAATGCCCAGGGCGAAGATGGCATTGAGGAGGAACAGGATAAGGATTGCCACAATCGAGTTGAAAATCAGCGCAATCGGATTATTGATGAACACGAGCAGCAACCACAGTACAATCAAAGCAACAAGGACGCTTCCGACTTCAATGTACTTCGTTGACATAAACAAGTTCCCCAGCTAACCTTTTAATGGGCATCTACCCCTCCGGGAGTTACGTTCTGATGGAGGTTGCGGCACATACGGGCTGCGGATGCGAAGACTGTTCCAGAAGATTTTGAAGAATAATAAAAAAAAGTAACGATACGCCTAGGTTCTCATAATCTTTTTTCCTGCCGGGCGGTTTTTGACCCTGCCCTTTCCACCCTTACTCTTCGCTGCACGCCCTTTAGCCGCGGTCATTCTTCCGCCTCTGCTTTTTTTCACCATTTTGACACCCCTTAGGCGAGATTTCTAGCATCACACCTTATAGGACGACCGAGTCCAGTTTTAATAACCCTCCGTTCCTTTCAAAATTATCAAATTACTTCTGACCAGAATGAAATGCAGGGAGCAAACCCCCTGATCAGCTCTGAGGACGCACACCTACCTTTTACCCTTTTTGTCGAGGTGAATTTTGCGTTAATTCTATATAACTGTTGCCCTGAAGGAGGTTAGACGAGTGCCTAAGCTCAAATAATAAAACCACGATAGGAGCAGACCTCTCCTAATAGGGCGGGTATAGATGCTTAAACAAACTGCAACTAAGCGTACTTACCTTGTTGCTTGCACTTAGACACTGAACTTTTAATGAAAATGATTACTTTG
>JAGVPF010000050.1 GCA_020052325.1 archaeon | reverse complement strand
GCTTTTCAGCACCATACCCTCCTTTTTGCCCTTGTTTATGGAGATGGCGAGCTTCTTCAAGCCGGCAAAGTCCTCGCTCTTGAAGTGGCCCAGCACCGGGACGGACGGAATCCCAAACCTCTTGAGTATGGAATACTTCTCCTCGCATGGCAGGTACTCGCCATCGCCTTCATCGATGTCGAAAACATACAGCTTCACGTCGTATCCGCTTTCGGGCTTCGTGTGCGGCGTGTTGCCTATCATCTCCGCGCACAGCACCTGCTCCGGGTACTCATTGAAAAACGGCTCGAAGCCCATCTCGCGGGCCTTTTCGGTTGCGAAGAGGTCGAGGAACCCGCCCCGCGAGAACGCGAATGCCTTCCCATCAATGAAGGCGATGCGGACGTTGAACCCGTCAATCTTTTCCTCGGAAAATATCCTGCCGGCGCGCATGTTCCGCGCGATGCCTTTCTCAAGGGTGAAAATCCTCTTGATGTGCGGGAAGCCCCATATCACGCGCCCAAGCGCAATCACGGTTCCCCGCTCGATGCCCCGGAACCCTTCGCGGAACCTGGTGTATTCGATGTCACCGTTGATGCGCTCGACCTTGCCGCGCTTGATGCCTTCCGTGATTATCTTCCCTTCGACCATTTCTACCACGGGACCTTTTTCAACCCGGCCTTGTTGGCCAGCATGTTCATCATTGGGTGGAGCACCAGGGTCAATACCGCGAAGAACGCAAGGTTGCCTATGTCATAAAGCCGCGCGTTTGCGATTGGCCCGATCATCAGGAGCGCGACAATCAGGAATGCAATCGTATCCAGGATAAACGGCATGCCGGATGCCACCCCCGCCCTCCGCTTTATGAAGCTGCCGACGGAATCGCCGAAAAGCGTGCCGAAGGCGAGGACGAATCCCGCGATGAATTGCGTGGTCTGGTCCGGGAAGAACGGCAGGAGGTGGAACGCCGCGACAACGCCTCCAGCAACCGTGCCCGCAAGCGTGCCGCCGATGAACCCCCGAATCGTCTTGCCATCTCCGAGAACCCTCTGCCCGTCGCTAAGCCGCATGCCCAAGTCCAGGGGCGCGCCCCCGCCGAGCACGACCGGGGACGAATTGGCGATATAGATGGGTATGAGGAATAGGAGAAGGTCCAGGGGCGGCTCCATCACCTGCATTCTCCAAAGAAGATTTATATTCATTCCATGCGATTCAACCCTCATGCAAACCGAAATACATAAACGCCCGGCCAGGCCGAACGCCGGGCTGCTTATTGGAACGGCACTTGCCCTGGGGCTGGTGTTCATATTCATCGTGGCGCTTTTCTTCATCCTCTCCTCATTCACTCCGGCCCTCCTTGGCCAGTGCGTGGCTGTCGTTGATATCGACATGCCGCTAAGCGTGGAGGGTTCCCCCCCGTCGCTGTTCGGCGGGGAAGGCTATCCCGGTTCCGAGGAGCTTGCGGCGACCATCGAGTCGCTGAACGGGCGCGATGATGTCGGCGCAGTGGTGTTCGTATTCAACTCTGGCGGCGGCTCCGTGGTCGCGACACGCGAGATTTACCAGTCGGTGAAAGAGCTGAACAAGCCCAAGGTCTCCTATTTCCGCGAGGTTGCGGCGTCCGGGGCCTACTACGTGGCAAGCGGCACGGACTACATCATTTCAGACCCCGATGCAATCACCGGGAGCATCGGCGTCATATCCACATTCACTGACATGCAGGGCCTTTTCGAGAAGGTAGGCATCAATGTGACAGCAATCAAGTCCGGTCCCCACAAGGACATCGGTTCCCCATACCGGAATATGAGCGACGAGGAGTTCGCAATCATGCAGGGCATCGTGGACGAGGTCTATGGCGAGTTCCGGGGCGTCGTCCTGGAGAACCGCGGCAAGAAGCTCAACATGAACTCATTTAGCAACGTTTCCGACGGCCGGATACTCAGCGGAAGGCAGGCTTTCAAGGCCGGCCTTGTCGATGAGCTTGGCGGCAAGAAGGACGCGATCCGGAAGGCGGCGGACATGGCCAACCTCACATACAACGATGTTCGCGATATCCGGATATGCCCCATCCAGATGGGCACGGCCGATTCGGGCCTTTTTAGCATGAGCGGATTCATCAGGCAGCTCCAGGCCGTGTCGGGTTCCCCCAGCCTCTCATTCAAGTGATTGCTTGAAGAACCCCATACCGATATTTTTCATTTTTTTCCTGGCATTAATCCTTTCGTACGGGTTTTACATGGCCGGGCTGTTCGGATTTCCCGAAGGTCAAGTTGGCGGAAGCGTTCCTTCAGCCCAGTCGGCACCGCACGCCTGCAAGGACGGCCAGACCCAATACTGCTCGCTTGGCAACTGCAGCGGTTTTTCCACTTGCGTCGGAGGCGTCTGGAGCGGATGCAGGTGGGAGCGCTTATGCACGCCCGGTTCCAAGGCCACCTGCCTGAAAAGCAACTGCCCATATGCCCTAAAAGTGTGCAATGAGTGTGGCACGGGCTACGGGACATGCACCGGCTTGAACGCCAGCGGCGGATAGTGTGTCTAAAAAGATAAAAATGGGCTTGAACGTATGGTTTTTAAATAATACCCCAACAAAGTGATGACCATGCGGGCATTCATATTCTCCCTAGACGCTTTTGTTGCCTTCACGCTGGCTCTGGTCGCCATCTACTCGCTCATATTCTTCTCGAGCGTCCCTTCGGCCTACTACTATCTTCTGACCCAGGGGCATTACCTCTCGAGGGACGTGCTCCTCGCGCTTTCGACGACATACTGCAGCGACGCCTACGGGGAATGCGAGGCGAGCAGCTCGCTCCTTGACAACATCGTTGCCCAGGACAATCCGGTTCACCGCGCGAACCTCATCTCGAACACGGTGGGGTCGATGGTCCCGACGCAGTTCGGTTACATCATGGAGATGAGCGGCGACGAAGGGCAGACCTGGGGCCTCCTCTACGACACGGCTTCAGTGCCCGCCGACCCGCACGCAAAGAAGAGCAAGAAGCTAGCCGTGGCCACGCAGGTCATGACATTCGGTTACAGCGGCAAGATGTACAAGCTCCAGACCTCGCCCTACCAATACGCATCGTGCACGGGCGAGGGCATCATGGGCGGGAACGAATCCGGGGGCGGCGGAACCTCCGGATGGCAGACAATCGATTTCGGCATAATCACTTGCGGAACAACCACGACGACGGTCGACAACGGCGACGGCACGACCTCAAACGTCACGCGGAACATCGGGAATACGAACCCGAGCGACATCCTCGGAGGGGACCTTGTGCCCTCGTCCGATGTGAAGATCGTGAAGCTGACCATCTTCATCTAGGTGATTCTCTTGGACAAAAAAGGATTTCTTTTCACCGTGACCGTTTTCCTGATACTCATCTACATCCTTCTTTCGATATCCGTCTGGGTCAAGTCAATCGAGGCTTCCGAGCGTTCGTTCTCGGAATTCTACAAGGAGTCCACGGTCGAACTGACCATGGAACAGATAACGCCGGCCAAGATGGACAATATAACCAGGGTCATACTAAACCGCAACATCGCCCGCCTCAACGACCATTCCATCGACAACTCTGTCGAGCCCGGGCCTTTAGGCGATGAATACCTCAACGTGCGCAAGTCGCTCTATGAGCTTCTCATGAACGGCACGGCATCCGGGGACAACTTCCGGGGCGGGGTCGGCGTTCCGGGCGAAGCGAACTCTTCGCTCCGGGCATGGGCCGACAACCTGAACGCTTCCATGCGCGCAATCGGCATCTATGTCAGTGAATTCGAAGTTTCCAACTTCCAGCTCGCTCAGTCCGACATCGACAAGGTCAACTACTCGTTCGACCTCCGCCTCGGTCTCAAGGACTACACCAACACGGCTGCAGTGTCAAGGACGTACAAGGTCCAAAACACCCTCGAAATAACCGGCATGGTGGACCCGGCATTGGCCCGTGAAAGCAGGGATGCAGCCGGCGACAACATGACTATCTACAGGCAGTTCTTCTTCCAGAAGGACCTCTACCCCAACTCCTCATCGATAACGGTCGACCGGCTTCCGCAGACGGTCTCAGGCGGGCAGGGCTGGATATACGGCCCGCTGGCCACCGCAGGCGTGACGAAGGACCTGGTCCCGACCGCCACGGCCGTTGCCATGAGCGACCGGAAGAACTACGTTCTCGCCGGCACTTACGATGAGATAATTCTCCTGACCCCATCGGTCTACGAAGCCTTCTCAGGGTACATACTCACAAGCACGCCGACGCTTACGCTTTCCGACTGCGGAGCAGGGGATACCGATTACAATGAGGCCAACACGTTCAACCCGATAAAATACTCCGGTCCAGCGTGCAATGCCTCGGTTGACCCGACCCAGGGAGTGATTACGAACAAGCCGTTCATCGTAGCGCCCGGGTTCAACGTCACTTCGGCCCCGGAATGCCCGATGCTTGACGGCACGAACTTCACAAGGCGCTGCGTGCTCCAGCTCAACACCTATCTTGAAAGCGAGGTGGCGGGGCACCCGACAAGGAAGCTCTCCACGTCCGGGAGCGGCATCTATTCGCTTGAGGCCATACGCGACTTCGTGATGTGCGGCTACTACACCCACAACCCGAACGCGCCATCCTACCTGCAGCGCATGCTCAACGCGTCCTATACGCGCAACAGTTCGGTGTTTGGCATCGAGACGTTCGTAATCGGCGTATATGCGAATGATTATGATGTCTATGGCGATGTCGACGACGTCAACAGCAGGCTGGACAGGGAGCTCTTCTTTGGAAGCGTCGAAGGCGTGAAAATCCGCGGCCTTCCAGGGTGCAGGAACTTCAATTCCTGTGCCGACAGCCCGATAACCGGCATCTTCGCAGTCAGCGATGGTACGGCGGCCGATTATGGCCTGACAGACATCGCCTGCGACAATGGCGCTGCGGGGTGCGACTAACATGGCAAAAGGACAGTCATCACTTGAGCTTCTGGTTACCGTCGGCGTAGTCATAGCGTTCACAATACCGGTGTTGTTCCTCCTCCTGTCTGTCAGTTCGATGGGGTATGAGGATACGGCCAAAGCGCAGGCTGATGCGACCGCACGGACGCTTGCAGACACCATGAATACCGTTTACGCGCAAGGGCCGGATTCCCAGCGGGAAGTCCTGCTGAACGTGCCAACATCCACAGAATCGCTGTACGCGGCTGACGGCGAGGTCATTATCAGGATAAGGACCTCATCGGGGGCTTTCGAGACGTCATCGCCCACGATAGCAAAAATCGGGGCAGGGAGCCGCATAATCGAAGGGAAAAGCGGCCTTTTCAAGCTCGTCGTGCGCTCCTATCTCGGAGCCGACGGGAAGGTAGAGGTGGAGATTCTTGACCCAGCAGCCCCGTAGGTTCGCCGCATCCCGGAAGGGGCGGGCCGCCATGCGAAGGGTTTCGCCCTCTTATCGCAGCTTGCGCGGGCAAGCCGCGACGCAGGGAACTTCGTTCCCTTCAGGCATCCTGCGAGGGCAGGCTGCCACAGAATTCCTATTGTACACCGCAGTTTTCATGCTCATAGCCATTGGCGCGTTCGTGGTCGTCAGCGACCTCCAGTCATCCGAAGTGCCCCGACAGCAGAACCTCGTCGCCAAAGAGACCGGAGACGGTTTTGTGACTGCGATGACCCTGACGGTCAAGGGCGGCACGGGGTTCTCCTACAACTATTCGTTCCCAAAGACGATATTCGCAAGGGCATATGTCATCGACATGTCCGGGCTGAACGCTGCCAATTCCACGATACTTATCGAGTATATCGGGGACTATGCAAATTTCACCTACATGTACGACGTGCCCAAGTTCAACTACCGCGTGGAAGGCTCGTGCCTCAGCGGCTCGGCCCTCGAGAGCATGAAATGCTCGAACGTGCTCATGTTAAAAAATGACGGAGAGAATCTTACAATCACGCAACTGCCATAGGTGTGGAGACATGAAAGGACAATATTTCAGTTTCGACGCGATAATCGCCTCGGTCATATTCGTGCTCGCGATAGTGGCGCTGCTGTCCTACTGGCACAGCGTCCGCTCTTTCCTGGACTACCAGAACGACCCGCTGTCCAAGGACGCGATACGCGTATCAAACCTCTTATTCACCCCGCCGACTCCATCCGCCACATGCGCATCGATGGATCACTTGGGCTTCGCATTCTCCTATGACGACCGCAGGGTCAACGAGTCAGTGGTCGGCTGCGCAGCCGCGCAGGGCCAGTCATGGCTGCGGCAGAAGCTCGGTACGGCCTACGGCACCTCTATTAAGGTGACGAACATTGCCGAAGGCTCGATAGTCACAATCGGCGGCGATGTGCCTTTGGGAACCATGAACGTGGTCCGGATAAGGCGCCTTGCTACGGTGACGAACAGCACCGGCGGCACCTACCTGGCCGCTATCGACCTGAGCATGTACCGCTGATTTTTCCAGCCCATCCCTTTTGGCCTAGCGGAGCGTCTGTAACATTCTTTTAAATATTCTTCCCACTTAGTGTTGTAGTTAGGGGTGTTAGCCGAGTGCAGTTAGGATTCAGGAAGCATCCGGACGCGCGAAGGGAAATCCAAATTGTCGAGTCCGAAAACCTATTCATTCCGCCCCGGCTCAAATACCGGTCCCCTCTCATTTATAGTTCAAAATTCGGCCAGCCCCTGCTCGATTCAAACATCGGCCTGTTCCATGGCAAGGAAGCCGGGACATTCGAGGTCAAGGCGACCGGAGACGGCGTCAAGGCATATGCCGTGCTGTGGATTTACAACGACCAGACGCTGACGGGCATAGATGCGCTCCACCACAGGCAGGTCTGCCAAATCCTCAAGAAGCTGCTTCACATGCGCAGGGAATTCGGCCGCGTAGTGCTGGGCGGGGGGTATATGCTGGCCGATTACGACCGGCGCCTTCTGTTCGTATTCGGCCAGAGCGGAGATTACGGGCGGGTGCCGGACTTCATGCAGCTCGGGCTGTTCCGCCGGGCCGGATACGACGTTCATGTCGCCGGCTACGGAAGCCCCACCGCTTCGCCAGGCGCGTCCAACCTCGTCACCGCCAGGGACTGGTACCTCTCCCACGGAGTAGAAATCGACAACTGAAAAGAATGTTGTGGCAAGGCTGACCGGGAAAATCCTGATAAAAAAGTGGAAAAAAGGAAAAAGAAAAAATTACTTGTTCTTCGTGATTATCTCGATATTGCTCGGAACCTTGTTCACGTTGCCTATCTTGAGGCCGATGAGGAGCTTCACGCCCTGCTTCGAAGCAAGGTCCGCAAGCCTCTGCGTGATGATTCCGTCAAAGACAATCGCATGGACGTCGCGGGTCTCGCTCAGCGACTTGATGACGTCCCTGACAGGGACCTCAGACACCATCTGGAGGTTCCCATTGTAGAACCTCGCCTTCAGGGTGTTCCCGAGCGCCTCCAGCTCCTTCATGAGGTCTCCCTTGCTGAGCGGCACAGCCTCGCTTGGCGCCTGCTGTTCAGGTTCCGGTGCAGGCACATCCTGTTCGTCGAGCCTCGGGACATCCTCCGGGATTTCCCTTCGTCTCGCCCTAATCTGCTGCCTGGATTCCTGCCTGGGCTCGGGCCTCGCCTCTTGCCTCGGCTCAATCCTGGGCTCGGGCCTCGGTTCGACCCTCGGCTGCGGGAGCGGCTCAACCCTCTCCTCCTCGCGCGGTTCGGCCTGCCTGAACCTTGGGATTTCCACGACGCGCCGCTCGGGACCCTTGTTGCCCTTCACATTCTGTTCGAACGGAGACCGGTTCCTCATGTATTTGATGAGCTCCTTCCTTGTGAGCTCCTCGACCTCAAGCCCTGCCGGAGCCCTGGAAACGAAGTCGATGTCCACGCCGCCCTGGGCGAGCTCGTTGAGGATGATGTCCCCCCCGCGGTCGCCGTCGAGGAAGAGCGTGACCTCCTTCCTCTTGGACAGCTCGACAATCGTCCTCGTCACCTTAGCCCCGCCTATCGCGATGACATTCGTGACATCGTTCTTCAGCAGGTTGACCACATCGGCCCTTCCTTCGACGAAAATGACCTCGTTGCTCCGGTCGATTGTCGGCCCTGCCGGAAGCTTGTCAGGCCCGTATTCGACGATTTCCGCCGTCTTGACTTCGTCCCGGACAAGCTGGGATATCTCCTTGCTTTCAGGGATTTCCGTGCTGAGCAGGTTCTTGAGGAGGAGTTTTGCCCGGTCGACAAGCTGCTTCCGTTTAAGGTTCCTCGTATCCTCGACCTTGGTTATCTTGAGCCTCGCCTCACAGGGGCCGACACGGTCCACCGTCTCGAGCGCGGCCGCGATTATGCAGGTCTCGACCATGTCGAGTGAGCTGGGTATCTTGATGATTCCGGTCGTCTTCCCGTCCCTTCCTGCGAGGTCCACCTCGATTCGCCCTATCCTCCCGTTCTTCTGGAGGTCGCGCAAATCCAGCTCGTCCCCGAGCAGGCCCTCGGTCTGGCCGAAGATGGCGCCGACCACGTCGGGCTTCTCCACCAGGCCGCCTATCTCCACGTTTGTGTATATCAAATATTTCACTGTGTCTATGTATGTCTTAGCCATTGATTTCACCTTTTTCAGTCATCTCTTGCGTCAGTTTATCATACGCCTTCTTGGCGTCCTCGAAATACCTTATCTTCAGCAGATGCGCAAGCTCCAGCCGCGTCATTGTGTCCGCCCTTATCGAGAGCGAACCGAGCTCGTCCCCGGCCCTCTTGGCCAGTTCATCCCCCCTGCGGTCCAGGTCGCTTAGCACAAATACCCGTTCAACATTCCCCCTCGCCACGCGTTCGCAGCTTTGCCTAAGATTGCCGGAAATCGTCAGGATTCCTGTGAACCCCAGTTGCTCCAGGGCATCCCTGTCCCTTTTACCTTCGACGAAAATCTGGCTTCCTTTAAGCCGCTCGAACAGCTTGGCGAGCTTTTTCAGCCTTTCCTTGATTTCCACGCT
>JAGVPF010000084.1 GCA_020052325.1 archaeon | reverse complement strand
GGAATCCGGACCTACCAGCTCATCCAGGAGAAGGAGGACCTGTTCCTATTCCGCTATGTGCCGTCTTCGGCCGGCTTCCCGGAATCCTCCAGGAAGGACATCGAGCGCCGCATCACAATCGCATGCCTCGGGGAGCCAGTCCGCGTGGAATTCGAGCCGGTGGATGAAATCCCGCGGAACAAGAGGGGGAAGCTGAACCGGCTCGTGTCCAAGGTGTCCCGGCGGCGCTCCATCCTCGATGGCGGTGAGCCTTCCTGACAATCATCCTCCGCGGATATTCGCCTCGGGACTTTTCACAGGTCGCGCAGGTGATACGCGACAGCTTCAACACGCTTCGGAAAAGCCGCGGAGGCGAACATCCGGATGATGAATTGGACCGGTGGCTCAAGCGGGATGACCAGGCAATCCTGAACTTCGTCATCAAAGATGCAATCGTAATCGTCGCAGAAGACACGGAGACCGGAGAACTCGCGGGCCTGGGTGCATATACGAACCGCCTCTCAGACCGGCTTCTTGGCAGCACATACCTGAAAGGGCTATACGTTCGGGAAAAATACCAGCGGGGCAAATCCGGGACGCATGTGGGGAGCATGCTCCGGGACGAGCGAATCAAGCAGGCGAAAAAGCTGGGTTTTCGGAAGATATACTCGTTTTCCGTTCCGGAAGCAACCGGCTTCCATGCGAAAGCCGGAGCGAAATTCTATCCTTCCCACGACATGGCCTACATGCGGGGAAAAGTCCGCGTCAGCTATTTTGAAATCGAACTGAAAAAGAGCCATCTCAACTCGCTGCGCATTGAACCCTGCCTTCACAAGTCGATGCTCAGGCTTTCCTATCTCATGGCTGCCGTCCATGGCCTATTCCATGTCCCGAAGCCTGAACTTTAGAAAAGCGGCTATCTTCCCGAGCCCCTTGAGCTTCATCCCGGCATCCCCCTCGGAAGAGAAAATGACTATCTCGGCTTTCGCAGAGTCCGCCAGATCCACGGCCGCCTCGGCCTGCTTGTCGGTCCTAAGATAATCGTCAAGGACTATGAGTTTCTTCACTGCGTACGCATCGATGGCTTTCCTCACTTCCGCAATCCCGTATGCCGCCCGTCCGGTATCCCTGTGCACCTCGATAAGCAGCTCCTCAATCAGCTTCATCTCCTTCTCGAAGCGCTCCTCGCCCATGATTTTCTCAATCACGCCCCGGTTGAACAGCTCGTTCACCCCGCTGCGCTCGGCATAGCTGACGTTCTCGAATATGACGCGCTTCAAGAGCTCGGGCTTGCGCTTTTCTATGAACTTCTTCAGGTTCTCCTTGGCGAATCCCGGGCCAGCCACCACGAACCTCTCCGGGTGGCGTTCAATTTCTGCGGCAATGGTGCCGAAATACTCCCCCTCGGATTTCTCGTAGTTCTCGCTCTTCTTGCTCCCTGCGCTGTAGAACTCCGCCCCATACTCGACGCCAAAGGCGCGGAGCATGGCGGTTAGCGCCTTCTCCTCGTCCATCACGATAATCCTGATGCGGGGCCGCTTCGATTCCTTTTCCGCATCCTGGAGCCTTTTCACCTCATGGTTTTTCCATTGCTTGGTGATTTTTACCCGGCCTCCCTGCTCTACGTCGATGGTATGGTACTTCCCAAGCTGGATGTACTCCTCCGGCTCGCCCCAGATGATGGGCCCAAGAATCCGCAGGCGGTTCGAGGTCTTTGAGAATTCCACGCGTTCTGTCCTGATGCGTATCTTGACCGGCTTCTTCTCCTCCTTGTTTCCGACCTTGTAGGTGCGCAGGCTGGGGGCCTCGACTTCGTCGCCTGGGGAAAGCACCTTGTCGAGGTGCCACATGTCGTCGAGCGTATCGACCTGGAGCTTAAGCTCCCCGGTTTTCTTGTCAAAATGGACTATCCTCATCGGTTTCCCTCTTGCCGACTAACAATTATATCTTTTGGCTTAAATATCGTTTTATGGCGGTGTCGAAGAAAAAACGGTCCAGGGAACCGAGGAAATCCTTCCCAAAAATGGATTCTGGCACGAAAGTCTCCATCATCATGCCTAAAGAGGCCCCCCCGTCCGCACCCCCCACCCAGGCCGTTTCGCAAACCCCGGCCCATGAAAGTTTAAACATGTGCCATGGCTGCCCTGCCCTCTGCTGCGATTTGCGCGTGGACCTGACGCTTTTTGACATCGTCCGCATACTCCACATGGAAGGGAGGCAGGCAGAAGAGTTCATCGAGCTGGCTCCGGCGAGCAAAGAAGACTGTTTCGCCATCCGGCTGGAAGGGGGCATGTTCAAGCTCGTGCTCCAGCATGAAAACGGCATGTGCACTTTTTTTCGGAATGGCGAACTGAGATGCACCATTGAAAATGCGAAGCCCGGCATCTGCCTCGGTTATCCATTTTCAATCCGTGATGGGATTCCATATATCCGGAAAGAAGTCGTTTGTCCCTTCAACAATCTCATGAGGGCCGACCGCGCAAAGATGTCGGCTAAGACTCTTGAGGCCATGGTTTGGGAAGCAAGGCGCTACGAGGATGCCGTCAGCGCGTGGAACGGTTCAGCCAAAGATAACGAAAGTCTTGGCGCTTTCCTCAGATTCGCATCAAATGACCTGGACGCCGACCGCTCCTCCCTAGGCGGGCTGAAAAAAGGCCTCGGCCGCTTCATGCTCAGGGTTGGCCTGCGCTGAAGGGGGCGATTATCCCCCCGAGCGTCCTGTTGATGTTGAACCTGTCCGTGATAACCGTGCCGTTCACAAGGACCTGCGGCACCATCCTCTGGCTCTGGCTCAAATTGGATTGATTCGCGAAATCCTGATAGGCGTATGTGCCGTTCTGGCTGGTGATGTCGTATTCGCGCCACTCCACGCCCTGATAAACTCCCTTCAGCCTCTCGATTTCAGGCCTCAACGCGGCGCATGCGGAGCAGTGCGGCGTATAGAAATAATAGACGATGAGGGCGCCGCTCCCATTCGTGATGTTTGAGAAATCGAATTCGGGCTTCTTGAAGAACACGGTATCGGTATTGATTACGTCGCTGACGTTGCGCGTGAATGAGAGGTTCAAAGTGCTCGGAAGCGGGTATGGTTCGGGTTCTTCGAGTTTGGTTTCATTCGCCAAAGGTTCCGGAATTTGAGCCGCGCCCGCCGCATCCTGCCTGCTCGTGCATCCGAGCATCGTCCCCATGATGATTACGAATAGGACGGAAATCGCAATGGCCGCTCTCATGAATTCCATTCTACGGCGAGGGTTTAAACGCTTTGCGTGGGCCTTTGGCCGGCTGAGGCTCGATGCGCACATTATTTTCATCGATTTTTGTGCCTATCCAGGTAATCTATCTGGAAAAATATTTATATCGCCAAAATTCCCCCTTTCACTAGGGATAATATGGGCAGATTCTTGGCATTCCTGGTTCTGGCAGCCCTGGTGCAGGTCTCAATGGCGGAGTTTTCCCGCCCGTGGGAAGACGAATCCTGGGTTGCGAAAAACCCGAATATCTGGACATTCGGAAAGGCATACTGGTGGAACCTGGCGGAGTTTCAGAAAACGCTGGACAGCGCGGATTTTCCGGCTGTTTCCAGGATTCCGTTGGAGGATCCGGCGGCTGGTCACCTATCCGAAGCTATGGATAGCGCTGACGAGGCGAAAATCCATATGGGCCGCTGTCAGGCGGACCTGATTCTTTCACTCGGGTATCTTCCTTCTCTTCCCTCACTGGCCGTCATCAGTATTCTCTCGGAATCGTCCGCTTGTACGGCATATTCTTCCGACTGGAGGCTTTCTGTGGATTCGGATTTGCTCGCCGTCGAAGACAGTATCGAAGCTTCAGAAAAAGCCGTGTCTGAGGCAAGAGTCGCTTATGAACGCATGCAATACCTCGGCCTTTGCGACACTGTGTATTCCGGGCCCGGCAGTGGAAATTGCTCCAGAATGAAAAGTGCGTTCCAAAGCATTGATGATGGCGTTGCAGAGGGGGATTATGGAAAATTCGTACTGGCGGGCCAATATGCGCGTGCGCTGGAATCAGGACTGCTGAAAGATGCCCCGGACCTGGGAAAATCCCCCGTGATCCTGGGCCTTGTATGGGGAGACGAAGGGGTTGTCAAATCGTTTGAAAATATTCGTTCTTCCGCCCAATCGTCCTGCCAGGAAGCAGAGAAGCATCGTTCTGAAGTGGCCGCCGGTGCGGCTGGGAGAAAATCGCTGGCAGAATCGCAAATACGCGCCCTCGAATCAGAAGATGTCGGAAAAATCTCCCGAGGTCCATCGGGAATCGAATCCGGGAAAGCCGGCTCTATCTCGGAGAGATATTCAGGCATATCCAGGGAAATGGGGCGGCTCGATGCATTGCTTTCTGATTCAAAACTGCAATACTCCCGGACCATGGAACCGGGGTATCTGGCAAAATCGATTTCTTTGGCAGAATCTTCCGAGCAAGGGTATTCCGAATTGACTGCGGATGCTGAACAGCTGAGAACCGAGGCCAGGGATACCCTGGAGGAGCAGCAAGAAGAGGCAGCATCCGAGATATCCAGAACAGAAAAAGCGTTCCAATCAGCTTCTCCGGGGGAAGGGGCTATGGATCTGCTCGACGAGGCAAAAACCAGCTACCTATCGGCAGAATCTGCAAGGACGCTGGGCGCGGGATTCGAGCGTTATTCCATGGCGGCCGCCCTGGCGAGGGCCGCTCGCAATGCCGATTCATTTGCCGCAGAACAGAACGCGGGGGTCTCTGCCGCATTATTGAATTCGCTGATTGAACGGGCGGAAAAAGACGGAATCAATGTCGTTAGCGAAAAAAAGAACCTTGAACTGCTGGCCTTGCTTCCACCGTCCAAGGCGGCAGAGGCAGTGCAATCCTCAATTGACCTCATCGTGGCAAAGGCACGTGCAAAATATGAAAGCAGCCTTTTGGAGCGTAGATTGCGGATATCCGACAAAATCGCCCTGGCCGGCCCTGCTGCCGCGGACCTTTATACGGATATGTCCAGATGCGAAGAAGGCCTGATTGAAGGCGGGGCCCTCGTACTCCCCGATTCCATCGGCAGCCTGAAAAAACTCGATTCAGACTATGCAAATCTGGAAGCCCAGCTGGAAGAATATTCCTCCGATACTGTGGGCAACTCCATGTCGGTATCAGCAAATCCAATTGTCCCATCCGCCAGGCTGGACGAGCCATCAGAAATCATTCTCGATGTCGTGATGCCAAACCCCCGTCCGTATGATGCTACGCATGTCAATGTCCAGATACGCATGGATGAGCCGTTCGATTTTCTCTTCAGTGACATAACACGCGGCCAGGGCGGGATAGAGAGCATCCGTTCCCTGGAAAAAGGAAAAACGATTGCGGTGATATTCTCCTCTGTAGCGCCTTATGAGACCAAGCGCGTCACATTTGTGAAAAAAAGCATAATCGCCCACACGCTAAAACAGGCCAGCCATGCCGAAGGGCTGGGTAACGGCAGGGCAAGGGTGCAGGAGAAGGTTGAATTCGGGCTGGATTGCAGCGTATCCGGGCTTGACATTCCCGCAGGCATGGAATCTGCTATTCTCGACGGCACTCCTTCGGAAGGGATGATATCGCCGGGAAAGCATTACCTTGTCTCAGACCGGATCATGGAGGGGGCTTATTCTGAAAGCATAGAAAACATCAAGGCATATCGTGTCGGTACGAACTCCCTTGTGGAATACGATGTAAGGCTGATGCCGGCAATCGACATGGATAGCGTGAAGGTTTTTCTCACAAGCATAAACGACTCCAGGATTTCCTCATTCGATGTCACAAGCGCAACAGGAGAAAGCGTAAAGGAGAAGGTCCGCATTACGGATACGGGTTACTCCGTACTCGTAATAGGATTGAGAAAAAACCAGGAGGCTGTCCTGAAAGTGCGTTATCGTGTCGAGGATACGGAAACATTCGTGCGTGAAAGGCTGTCATCAATAGAAGGTCTTGACCTGGGGCCCTCTGGAAATGGTTTAATTCAGCTGGCAAAATCACAGGCATCGTCGGGCAATTTCACGGAAGCGCTGGTTTTGATCGAGCGGGCGATTTCTACAGCCAAAGAAGAGGAAAAAGCCGATGCCAAGCTGCAGTCCCAACGCGATTCAATCGAAAAAAGCCTGCGCGGGGAACTTGCGGAGATTCAATCCTCATTGGAGGATTCCAATTCCACATCGCCATTCATGCTAAAACTCATTTCCAGGAAAAATGAGCTTGAAAGGGGCCTTGCCGAATCCAATTCGACCAACTTGAGCGGCAGGCTGGAGAATCTCCAGAAAATTGATGGAAAGTGGCTCGAAAAAGAAATCGCCACCCTGAAGAAAGAGCTGTATTCACGGTATAACGACATCCGCGAGCGTTTCTATTCCTCAGGGAACCTGACCACGCCCGCCGAATTCCTCGCATTCGAAGAAGCCTATCGCAGGCTTGAAACCGGGGCACGTCTTGAATACGGGGTTGAAGCAATCCGGCAACTCGATTCTGCCGAACGCGTCGTGGGCAGCCAGGAGGCGCTATCGGAAACGAAAAAGGCCGGCATGCGGGTTCTCTTCGTCAACATGAAAAATGAAGCACTCGACTCGCTCGAGCGCTATATGCGCCAGGCTGCCGCGGCCAAAGGAACGGATTACAGCAGCCTGTTCATCGAAAGCGAGAAGAAAGTGAATTCCCTTGCCAATGAAGCGGAAAATGCGATAGATGGCGACCCCCGGATTTTCCAATCGCGCCTGGGGGAACTCAACAGAAGCCGGGAGCGGATGGAATCCGCCCTGGATTCCCTGAAAAATGAAAGCGAAGCGCGCATGTCCATGCTTGACTCGATTCTTGCATCGCGAAAAATAGCTCCAGAAAGAAAGGTTGAACTTGAAGCCAAACTGGATTCCATCCGTAAAATGGCCGCGGTTGGCGACTTCGTCAATGCGTTGCGGGCCCAAAGTGCCCTTACAAAAGAGCTGGATTCAATTGAAGAGCCTGAAGGCAATGGAACGCTCATTCTCGGCGTTACTGGGATTGCCTTGCTCGCCGGGATTGGCCTATATATGGCGAAAAATCCGAAAGAGAAGATGGAACCGCGGCGTCTCACTTCTTTTTCTGCTCTGAGCCCTCAGAAACAATCGAAGCCTGGTTCGCCGTCCTCGCAAGGACAGCAGGGTCGTTCGTCTCGAAGCTTGCCGTCGCCCGCCCATCCCCCGAGCTCTGAACACGGAGATTCCACACGGGCAACCCCCCGAGCTTGAATGTCTCGCCCTCGGATGTCCCGTCGAAATTATATCTGACCGTAACGAGTGCGACCTGTGTCCTTTCGGTTGGCGCGGCAGTAGCTATCCTTTCGGTTTCGTAAACGAACGCAACGCCCCTTTCGTCAATCTGCGCGACTTCGAGCCTTCCGACTTCCATCACGACCGCCCTGCCGGTCCTCACCGACATGACCTCCTCGCCAAAAGAAACCGTGAAGCTGTATTGCCTACTCCCCCCCGGCGTTTCCGGCCGTGGAATCACCAGATTTTCCGATATGCATGAATAGAAGTTATCCTCATTGTCCGGATTGCCCTCCCTGCATGTCGTCGATATGCTTTCGATTATGCAGTTCTGCACCCTCGTCCTCTGCGTCCTCTGGCATCTTTCAGTGGGTGTTTCCACCCTTGCCGGAGCCGCTGCCTGGGGGTTTATCGGCCTTGCCGGCTGGGTGTTCGCCGACGTCGTGGCGCAGCCATACAGCGCGCCGGTTACCATGGCAGAAAACGTAAGGTTCCTCATCGTAGTCCTGAGCGTCATGAAATAGTATGTACTTAAAACTGTTTAAAACACTTTCTAACACTAAAAAATGGAAATGAAAAAAGGAAAATCACTTCTTCGTGACCTTCTCCTCCTTCAGCACAATCTTCGCCATCATGAATATCACGAACGCAACGATGACGAAGTTGATGAGCGAAGCGAGGAACGCGCCGAGAAGGAGCTTGAACGGGCCCACATCTATCGCGGTCGTCTGCCAGTCCCCGGCCGGCATCAGCGGGGCGATGAGCGGCATGATTATATTGCTCACGAGCGACTTGACCAAATCCGTCGCTGCGGCGCCCATAATGAAAGCTATGGCCAGCCCAATAACCTTATATTCGTTCAGAAACTCCTTGAATTCGCTGATAATTCCCATAATGACACCGTATCCGGACTCGTCTGGAAAAATATTAATGCTATTGGTAGCGGTCGAGGTGGGTGTAAAGGTCTGCCGCGGTTTTAATCGCCATGAAAAGCATAAGGACCACCAATTTCGTGAGCCACAAGGCTCCGGCGACCGCCGCCCCGGACCATATGACCTCGGCAAGTACTTCAAGAATCGCCAGGGGGAACATGAGGAACCCTGAGAAAATAATGGTCAGATGCATTGGTATGATGCGGGAATACGGCGCGTTCATCACCCGGGCCAGGTTGTCCTTTGTAATGGCGAGGCCGGCGGGGTTTCCAAGCACGTTCTTCCAAAACGAGTATCCATGGCTTAGCGCAAGGATTCCGGCCGTGATTCCCATGCCCACAAAATCCGGGGTCTGGATGTTGAACCACGGCATTACGGAGAGGAAAAGGGCGTACGCCCCGTGGAACATGCCGTAATGTATGCAGAAGAAAATCGCGAATCCATACGCTCCGGCGGGGGAGCCGGTCTTTTGCCCGGCCTTGTGGCTAATCCCCATCGTGATGAATGTCAGGACCGTATAAGCACCGATGACGACGCTCTCCAGCCAATACACCCATATTATCTCGGCCGGGTCGAGCCCGAAAATGATTGCGGCTATTATCGTGAGGGCATTGCTGGCCAGAAGAACCTGGGCGGACTGGGGTAGCCGTTGCCACCGGAATCCTTCGATGCCCTCCGCTATTGCATCCCAATTCACGCTGGGAAAAGGGGGGAAAGAAAATTAAAATCGATGATACGAGCCTTTGGTTCGTTCACCCAAGATGGCCCGCATACGCTTCGACAGACCTGAGGAACGACGTGGTCTCCTCCTCATTCGTCAGGCCCGTCACCCTTATCAGGCTGGGGTGCCGCGACCACCGCTTTTCCGGAAGGAACGACTGGCCCGGGACGCAGTTGATGAGCGGAACGCCGGGCGTGTCAAGCGCGAATTCGCCGAAAGCGACAGCCTGGTTGAATCCGCTCCCATAGCGCTCGCTCAATTTCGTGAACCCGAAAAGCAGGTAGAAGGATGAAAGCGTCCCCGGCTCGATTCCTCCGTTCCTTCCCGCATGGTCGTAATATTTGGCAAGGTAAACCCCCTTCATTCCGCTTAGCGCTTCCGCCATGCGCACAAGATTCTCGTTGACAAGCTCGCGCCTCCTGTTG
>JAGVPF010000111.1 GCA_020052325.1 archaeon | reverse complement strand
GGCGGTGGTGAATCTGGGTGTGAATTTATCGTGGCGCTCATGATATACTTATTCTACCATAAAATATATAAATATAACACTATACCTGGATGCCTCCGGCCTCCCATTCTCAGATTATCGGCGCCTCTGCCATCGCCCGGACCAGGTGCCGTGCCGCCTCCTCGAGATTGGGCTCCCCGCCCTTTATGAACCAGCCCCTCCGCTCTGCCATCAACCTGAGCACGTCCTCTGCATTTTCAGCCGTGCGCAAATCGATGTCATATCTTTTTTCCAGCCATCTCCGGAGGGTTGGCGAGGCGAGCAGCTTTTTCGCAAAAGTGTAGGCGTATTTCTCCCTCTCGCCGGCCATCTTCACCGCGCCCTTGCGCACGAGCTCTCCTTCGGATTCGTGTTTCGGGAACATGCCGCGGTAGTCGCTCACAATCAGCTCGTCGCTGATGCGCACCCATTGGATATCCTTCGTGGTCCCGGCAACCGGCGAGACCCTCACAACACTCCTGTGTGCCAGCATGTTGATGAGCGAACTTTTCCCGACATTCGGGTACCCGATGAATAGCGCCTTTGCCGGCCTTGATTTCGTGCGCTCCATGATTGCCCGCATAAGGATCATCCTGCCATTCTCGCCGCCTGCCTTCGCGCTCATGAATATGCCCTTGTTCTCAAGCCTGGGCTTCTCCTTCCCCTTCGGCCGGAGGTCCGCCTTGTTGGCGACCATGAGGAGCCTTTTGGACCCGGTCCATTTCTCTGCCACCGGAAGCCTTGTCGCGCCGATATCCCTGGCATCCACCACTTCCACAACGACATCGGCACCGTGAATCCTGTTTTTCAGCTCGAACCAGTGGTCGTCCCTTGGACTCCCGCCTTTTTTGCTTGCCATGGATACCCTTTCTTCGGGGAGGATTAAAAGCGCTCGCAGGGGATATCCTTTCTCAACCAAGGTCTTGGCATGGAACGGGAATACCTGGAGCGCCTGGCGCATATTCTGGAAGCGATCCAGTCGCTGGAAGGTTGCCGAGGAAAAAAGCCGGATTCGGCAGGGGTCCTCTCGCGGCTGCGTTCCCTTGCACGGGAGGCGCCAGCCCGCCTCAAATCGATCCGGCCATCGATGGAATGGGAAGCTCTCGAGTCCATCGATGAGAATGGGGGCGCTCAGAAAAACCGCACCCTGGACAAGGCGCTGCATAGGGTGAAAACCGCCATCCTCGATGAGTTCAACCTAGATTCCGGCACCCTTGCCTATGCCGGAAGGACGGACGCGTCATTTGCCGCCATATTCGATTCCTCCATTGACGGGCGCCCGGTCCGGTGCCTCTACATGGATGGGGTCCTCTCGAGCGCCGAATTTTCCGACGGCTCGCCCGCCCTGCTCTATCCGGCATTCGCGATGCGTTCCTTTGAGATGCTGGAAAACCCCGGCAATGGGCTGGTAATCGGGGTTGCGGGCGGCACCATGGTGGAGATACTCAAGCGCGCTTTCCCAAATATGCATGTTGATGGGATCGACATCGATTCGGGAATCGTTTCGCTTGGAAAAAGGTTCTTTTCATTGAAAGAGGACAGCAGAACGGCGTTTCACATCGCAGACGGACGGAAATTCATACAGGCCGCCGCAAAGAAGTTCAATCTCGTCGTAATCGACGCCTTCTGCGGAATATCCCCGGTCCCCGGCATGGCCACGGTCGAATTCGCCTCAGAAGTGAAGTCCGCATTGGACGCTAACGGCGTTTGCGCAATCAATATCATCGCAAAGGTCGAGCGGGGTGGCTATCTGCAATACGCGTATGACACCTGGCGCTCGGTTTTCAGGAACGTATTTGTCATGCCGCTGTGCACTGAAGGGGGCGTGTTCAATATCGTCCTTATCGCGACCGATGCCGATTCGAAGGGCTTCGAAAAACATAACTCGGACTCAATCTACCTGATGGATTTTGACCCCTCCAGGGTCTTCACCGACCAGGACAACCGAATCCGCGACATGTCCCCATATTAGCTCATGCCGGCCCGTTTTTCCAGCCCCAATCAGGCTTTCAAAGCGAGCCGATTGCCACCCTGAGGAGCTTTATCGTTGATTCGACATCCTCCTCATGCGCCACGCCGACGCTGGAATGGATATACCTGGTGGCGACACCCACCGCTATGGACGGTATGCCGCCCCGAAGGTTGTACACGGAAGAGGCGTCGGTAGCGCCACCGTCGAACACCTCGATTTGTATCGGCACCTTGGCCTTCTTGGCAAACTGGAAAATCCCCTGCGCAAGCTTGCGGTCGGCAACGTTCCCCCTCGCGCCTGCTTCCACAAGCGCTATGCACGGCCCCTTGCCCAAGGCAAGCGGCGCATCGTCCGGCTTCAGCTCCGGGTGGTCCCCGGCGACCGAAGTGTCGACAGCGATGAACGCCCTGGGTTCCAGGCGGTAGCTTGCCGTCATGGCGCCCTTGCCGAAAACAGAGACCTCTTCCTGGGACGTGCCCATGAGGATGACATTGTCCGGAAGATTCCTGGCCAGTTCCAGGATTATGTAGCATCCGATGCGGTTGTCGAGCGCCTTGCCGCACATCAGCTTCTTGCCCATCCTGAAGAATAGGGTCGGGAACGAGACCGCGCTTCCGATTTCCACCCCCATCGCAAGGGCGTCCTTTTCGTTTTCGGCGCCGATGTCGATGAACATGCTCGTATGCCCCACGACGCATTTTCGCTCCTCTTCCTTCATTATGTGCGGCGGCTTCATCCCAATGACGCCCTTGAGGAGCCCCTTCTGCGTCCTGATGACCACCTGCTGGTTGACGAGCGTGCGGTCGTCTATGCCGCCAATCTTGATGAACCTGAGGAACCCCTTCTCATCGATGTGCTTCACCATAAGCCCGATTTCGTCCATGTGCGCCCCCAGAATCAGCGGATTCTTGCCGACGGATTTGTACGCCAGCACGTTCCCGAAGTTGTCCACCTCGGTTTTCAGCCCGCGTTTCTTGAATTCGTTTTCGAGAATGCTGGCGACCTCCCCTTCCTGCGAGCTGACCCCGTCGGCTTCCGAGAGCCTTGCCATCAAATCATAGTCCATTTAAGCACCTCATGCCGTTTCGCCAGTCAGGTTAATAATGTTTGACCGGGAATATATGTTTCCATGCTCGAGCATACGTTCATCCATCTCCCTGATTTCGGGCCGCGGCGCGAGCGGAGGCTCTGGGAGAGCGGCATATCCGCCTGGGATGATTTCGTCGCCCGTTTCGGCGATTCGCCCTATCACAAATCATTGTGCGGCAGGATAGCGCGTTCGAGCAGCGCGCTGAAAAACCATGATGCGGAATTCTTCTCGGAGGCCCTGCCCAAGGGAGAGACGTGGAGGGCGTTTCCCAGCTTCCCCCGCGTCGCATATGTGGACATCGAGACGACCGGCCTTGCGCCTGCAACCGACTACATCACGGTCGTGGGCCTTTATGACGGGGAAAAAGTCCACAGCTACATCCACGGCATCAACCTGGGGGATTTTCCGCGCGACATTCGGAAATTCGACATGGTTGTCACGTTCAACGGCTCGGTTTTCGACCTTCCGTTCATCAGGAAAAGCTACCCCGGGATTGTCCTCCCCAGCCTCCATGCGGACCTCCGCTTCGTTCTCGCATCGCTGGATGTCCGGGGTGGCCTGAAGAGAATCGAGCAGCATTTCGGGATGGAGCGCGAAGACGACCTCAAGGGCATGAACGGCTATGATGCCGTCCTCCTCTGGCAGAGGTACCTCAAGCGGAAGGACGCGGCCGCCCTGGACCGGCTTGTGCGCTACAACGCCGCGGATATTTCGAACCTCAAGGCGCTGATGGAATGGGCTTATCGCGAGAAAAGGGCCAGGACCGGATTCGATGACATTTGCCGGCAAAAAACGGCATCGCAGGAAGAATCCGTCAAAAGTTAATGAATTTGATAACTGAAAAAGCGGGATAATTGGGAAAATAAGATAAATGGAATGAAAAAAGGAAAAATCTCAGCCCGAGCCGCCGGCGCCCGCGTCGCCGCCATCTCCGCCAGCGCCGCCTGCAGCGTCTCCGCCTGCCCCGTCAATGCCGGCATCGGTCACTTCCGGTTCGCAAACCGGCGTGACTGTGACCCTGACTTTCAGGCCGGCCCCGTCGTAGCTCATCTCAACCACGCGGACATCTGCCGATTCCCCGCTGTTGAGGGTGAGCGTTGTAGATGCGCCTGGGGTGATGCTGTCCGAAGGCGCCTCGCCATCACAACCTTCCAGCTGGATATTCGCGCCCTGCGTTGTGCCGACAGCGACAAGGCCGTTGAACTTGAGCGTCGCACCGCCAACGGGGAGCGTATTCGGGCCTGCAGTGCTGCCTGCTTCACGCAGGATGCCCGAAGCCTCCTCGCAGGTCGCTATGCATGCGATGTTCTCCGTGCCCGAGTCCGCTGTCGGGTCGTATGGGATATTGTTTATCGTAAGTTCAGGCGTGCATCCGATAAGCAGAGTGCTGACCAGGACCGCTTTCGCCTTGAGCGCGTTCTTCCCCTTCCCATCCGCCTTAGAGTCCTTCCTATCCAGAATCTTGTCCTTCCTGATTTCCAATCTCCCACCCTCAGATATTTAGTTTATGAAAGTATATATCTGTGAATACGTTTTTAATGGTTGTTGTTGGCTCAAAGTGTTTATGCAGCTTCCAACCGTCACGTTTTAAGAAAGATTACTCCCCTAGCTAATCCATGAGAGGCATATCAAGGGGCATACTATTACTTTTACTGATAGCCGGACTTGTTGTCTTTGGGTGCATCGGTGGCGCCACTACCGGAAACCAGACCGGGGCGAATTCCACCAACCAGACGAACCAGACGCCAATCGAGACATGCGAAGGCCCTGTCTGCGGTTCAGACGGTGCCACATACGCCACAGACTGCCAGGCCCAGCTGGCCGGCGTGTCCATTTCGTATGCCGGGGAATGCGTGGCCCCCCCGGAGCCAAATTGCAGTGACAGCGATAACGGCATAGAGCCGTCCGTCTTCGGGACGGCGGCGAAGGGCAACGAGACCCGCGACGATTACTGCCTTGACGGGAGCCAGCTGATTGAATACTCATGCCTTGACAACAACCTGCAGATGGCTACCGTGCAATGCGGTGCCAACAAGACCTGCGAGGGCGGCAGATGCGCAGGCGTGACTGCGCCGCCGGAGCAGAACGGGACACCGCCTATAGCGGCCGGATGCAGCGGCATGGTGGCATCTGACATATTCAGGAAGGACTCCGTGACGTTCAACGGGACCGTTTACGCGGATTCGTGCGTGGAGTACCAGGTCGTGAAGGACTACTACTGCCAAGGCGAGCGGCTCATGGATATCAACAACCAGTGCCCTGCCGGCTTTGCCTGTGCTGGGGGAGCGTGCTTCAAGCTCTCTTTCAACTGCACCGAAACCGATGAAGGCAACGATACGACGAAGCGCGGGAAGACGACCGTGTACAAGGGCCTCATAACGACCTTCGACGAATACGACGACTGCGTCGATGAAGGGACCGTGAAGGAATACTCATGCCTTTCAGACGGGACTTACGCCACCTCGGAGGTCCTGTGCGGCAGCGGGTTGAAATGCGTCGGCGGAAGGTGCGTGAAATCGAACTGCGACGAGACCGACGGAGGGCTCGACATCTTCAAGCACGGGATAACGACTGCCGATGACGAGGATTACGAGGACGACTGCATCAACGACCACAACATACTCGAATACTTCTGCTACGGGGACAGTGTGGACAGCTCGCTTGTCTCATGCGGCAAGGGCTACATCTGCAACTCCGACATGAACAAATGCATCGAGGGCAGCGTTGACTGATTTTTTGTGCTTTTTTCACTCCTTTCCCATTTTTCCAGGTGGATTTTTCACGTCGTAGCCGAAAAAAGGGCCACGTTTTTCCCGTTTTTTTCACGTCGGAGGATACAAAACATTATAAACTCTAATCCCCTTTCCTTAAATCCCATGTAAACACGCGCCTTTTTCAGAGGCGCGTCATCAATGCGGGATTCCCTCCCGCGAAAAGACGAAGCAAAAATCGAAGCTACGACATATAGAGAATAGGTGACCTAGGATGTTCGGGTGGATACTGAAAACCGACTGGAATATCGGAAGCGTAATGAGATGGTACTCCCACAAGCGGATAAAGCCGAAGATGGGGGAAATCTAGAGCCTGCTCATAATTATCCGATTTTTTCCTCTTTTTTTATTTCAATCAACCCTTTGTTCCCGTCCACCCCGATTTTCTGCCCGTTCCTTATCATCAAAAAGACGTCTTTTTCGGGCTTGTCGACCATCGGTATGCCGGATATTATCGCGCCGACCGCTATTATCGGTTCGGCGCTCGTGTTTATTATCGCCGCCGGGCCCTTGCCGCATTTGGCTAGCTGAAGCATCACATAGGACCCGACCGTGCTCCCCTTGCCGCTGGGGAAGATGAGGACCTTCCCGGATACGTTTTTGCCTTCGAGGGGGTGGTTCTTCTCGATTACCTGCCCGCTTGCGGGGTCCACTCCGCCGAGGAATCCATTCGGGAGCGGGCTGATTAGAGCCTCGCCGCATGCGATTCCCCTCGATATGGGCCTTGCCCGGATTATCCCCTCGTCCATCCTAGAATCACCTGTATAATATCTCCTCGATGTCCCCGAACGCCACTTTCTGCTTGCATAGGCTGGGGAGGTATGCGGCGGCTTTCCCGGAATTCGTCCCGGTAACCGCATAGCCCATCTCCTCAAGGGGGCAGACGACCATGCACGTGTCGGCCACGACCAGGCCTCCGGCCTCCTCAATCACCTTCCTGTACCCGAGCCTCGCCGCTTCCTCGGCCGTTTTCCTGGATGTGCATACCCAGAACTCGCACGTCGGCTTTTTTCTCCCGACTAGGGCCGCAACCTCGCGTATCTCATCGAGCGACGCATGCGGG
>JAGVPF010000134.1 GCA_020052325.1 archaeon | reverse complement strand
AGCTCGCTTTATGACAGCGGCATATCCAACAACGAGCTTTCATTCTGGTCCACGAACACAGCGCTCAAAGACGTGAAATTCCACGTGAATCCGGCCAAGGTGGACATCCGGGACCTGCGCATGAGGCCGCAGCCCCGGACGAAATGCAACCCCATCCAGGGCATATGCCATGGGGAGCTCATCCTCGATTACATGGCCTATCCGACATATACGGACAACCAGACGCTCGGGTTGGAGAGCGGCACCGGGCTTTTCAAAATAGAGAAATACAAGCCCAGGACGAGAAGGTACACGATTAATCCCTCATCGCTCGCATTCACGACCACCCCCGAAGGGAACATAATACTGGAGGACAACATCTACCTGACAATCAACATGCCCTCCGACAGCGTGCTTCTCGATGTGAACCCGCAGCCGGCCGATTCCAGCCTCCACCTTCCGGCCACAATCGACTCCCTGACATGGACCGACATCGTGCTTGTCAAGTTCTCGCTCGTCTTCGATGTCGAGGACAGCATCGACAAGGAGGTGTCGGACTTCTTCGGCTCGATATTCCTGGGGACGAGCAGAATGCTCGGGAGCCCGCAGGGCCTTGCGGTCGTCGCGCTCGTGATAATCCTTATAGGCACTTTCCTTTACATAACGATGGCTAAGCGCAGGGGCGAGGGATAATGTACAAGGGGACGGACAAGGTTCTACGGCTGATTTGCATCGAGGGCATGACGATTGCCGCCATATCCGAAAAAAGCGGCCTGAACGAGGACAGCGTCAGGCGGATAGCCGAGGCGCTAAAAGGCGAAGGCTTTGCCTTGATAGAGACCGCAGAATCCGCCAACGGCATCCCCACGCCGGAGCTCGAAGGCTACGTTTCAGCGGGCTTCCCGGAAGCCTCGGTATACAAGAAAGCCCTTTCCGGCGGCTCCATTAGCGACCTGACGCAGGCTGAAAAATCCATAGGCATCCGCTGGGCGCGAGTGAAGGGGTTCGTCGCGGTCGAAGGCGGGAAGCTCGTTGCGGAAAAAAGCCAGAGTGATGTGGACTTAGCCATCCGCGGAATGGAGGCCGCAGTGGCCCAGATAAGGAAGGCCGGGCGCTGCGACGATTTGGAAATCCTCGAAGAGCTTTTCGAGAGGCGCCTCCTTGAGCGGAAAATGGTGCGCAAGAGCACGGTGCGCTACAGCGGGAAGAAAATCGACTGGTCTCTTTTCGAGGAGAAATTCGACGTGAATGTCCCTGGCCAAAACGCGGCAATCGGAAAGAACCATCCCGTCACGCTCCTGACACGGAAAATCAAGACCATAATGTCCGAGCTGGGCTTCCAGGAGATGGAAGGCGACATCATCGAAAGCTCGTTCTGGAACTTCGACGCACTTTTCCAGCCCCAGGACCACCCGGCGCGCGAGCTCGCAGACACGTTCTATATCAAGGGGGATTCCCCGCTTCCTGATGATGATGCGCTCGTGTCGCGCGTAAAAAAGGCGCACGAGGAGGGCTGGAAGTGCAAATGGGACCCCAAAGAGGCGTCAAGGACGGTCCTGCGCACCCACACCACCGCCGTTTCAGCGCGCTATGTCGCAAACATCCGCGATAAATTGCCCCACAAATACTTCGCAATCGGGCGCGTCTTCCGAAACGAGGCGACGGACTACAAGCACCTGGCCGAATTCCACCAGGTCGAAGGCATCGTAGCCTGGGAGGGCGCGACGTTTACCGACCTCCTCGGCATGCTCAAGGAGATTTACCGGAAGCTCGGGTTCGAGAAGATACGGTTCCGCCCGAGCTTCTTCCCCTACACGGAGCCGAGCGTGGAAATCGAGGTTTATTTCGAGGAGCGCAAGCAGTGGATGGAGCTTGGCGGGGCCGGCATCTTCCGCCCAGAGGTCAGCATTCCGCTGGCCGGGGTCTATCCGGTGCTCGCCTGGGGCCTTTCGCTCGAGCGCCCCCTCATGCTCAAACTGGAACTCAAAGACATCCGGGACTTATATAAGAATGACGTGGATTTCCTGACATCGGCAAGGTTGGACCTATGAGGCTGCGGACGGTATTCATCGGGCTTATCGCCATTCTCCTCCTCATGCTGGGGGGCATAGTGGTCGTGCTGCTGTCCGATGTCGTCATAGAGAAGAAGGAGTCCTCCCCCACCTCGTTCTCGGTGCTGGAGACGGGTGCGGCCTCGGATTACATTTACGGCGTGTACAACTACCGCGGAAGCGGGAACCTCACCGTCCTGAGCTTTGACCGCGAGCCCAAGCGTATCGTCACAATCATCAACGACAGCCAGGCTGTCCAGGCTACCAGGCTCCCGGACCTCATCCTGCAGATAAAGGCCCTGGAGGATTACGGGTTCACCGTTAAAGTCACAGACGAGCCTAAAATCGGGGACGGCATCTACATCATTCCCACGGGGGCCATTCCATCATACGCCCTCTTCAACCTGCAGCAGAACTCCTCGAACGGCACGATAATCTACATCGGCGGCAAGGACCTGCTCCTAAGCAGCGGCATAAAGCGGCTCAACTGGTACGACGGGCTTAGCCCTGCGCAGAAATCGCGGGTGGTCGTCTACAACGGCACGCTGGACGACTTTTTGGACGCAGGCAACGTGTCATTGGACAGGGTGGTCCTGTTCTCTTCATGGATGGCCCGCAACTCCACGACATACCGCGTTTTCGGCGACGGCCTCAAGACCGCGACCGTGCCATTCAACCGCACCGGCTACATGCGCATCGTGTACGACTTCGATGACCTGCATGGCATCTTCGATTCGCCGAAGCTGCATTCGGCGGGCCAGTCGCTCACGCCGAACCCCGGCTCGATATTCCCCTGGGAGAAATCCTCGTTGCAGTACACCCTCAACAAGACGAACGGCACCGCGTTCCTTTCAGTTCGGAAGAACGGCAAGGTCATCGAGCACGAGCAGCTGCGCAGGGTAACAGACGAGAACGTGTTCATCAAGAAGTTCGAGTATTCCGAGCCGGGCGAGTACATACTCATCGTGGACGACAACGACGGCGTAATCGCGAGCGGCCTGCTCCATGTCAAGGACACGGAAATCAAGCTGATTGACAAGCGCGGCTACACCTGCGTGTTCTCCGTCATGGTGGACGGCAAGCCGCTCGACGGTGCCGAGGCCCTTGTGTCGCTCGGCAATTCGCCGAAAAGGAAGTACTTCATCAGCGACGGCACGATGGTCATCGCTGCCAAGCTCGAGCGCGGGGAGAACCTCTTCACGATCCAGATAGGCGGGGCGACGATTCCGCTCAAGGTGGACAACCAGGAAGACCCGGTGTTCGAGTTCTACCTCAAATACGGCGTCCCCGCATTCGCGCTTATCGCAGTGGTGTACTTCGGTGCAAGGGTTTCGCGCAGGCCGACGTACCGCCTCAGGTTCGGCGACAGCGCGGACTATGTCCGGCAGGAAATGGCGCTTCCCACCGAGCGGGCGCTCGAGAGCTTCTCCATGATACGGAAGGACATGAAGCTTGGGAAATCGCCTCTGTCGCTCCATGAGTTCTCCGTGTCGCTGAAAAGGTACCTCACGAACGGGGCCGACGTCACGGAGGGCAACGTGGAGGAGATACTCAAGAAGCTTGTAGGCGCAGGCAGGCTCGAGACGCACCGCGACTACTACCAGCTTAAGGGCGAGGGCGTTGTGATGCGCAACGTGCTCCGCCGCATGGTCCGGGAGAAGCTAATAGAAAGCGGCACCCCGTTCCGGGAAGAGGGCGACAAATTCGTGACGAAGGATTTCGAGCTCGGCTTCGTGGGCGAGGTCTTCCGCGGGAAGGGTGTCATCATAGTCGACGACAAGGCCGAGGAGAAGCGCATCCTTGATGGCATGAGCGAGTCCGAGAGGGCCCGTTTCAGGATACAGCAGTCAAACGGCATGATATCGTTCGTTCCGATAGACCGGCTGAGCGATGTCCTATGAAGGCGATTCTACTCCTGCTCCCCCTTATCCTGCTCTCCGGCATGGCATCCGCACAGTATTCCTCCCCGCCGCTAAGCCTGCTCCTTGGCAACAACAGCGCGGCCGCATCCGCGCTCGATGGCTATTACAATTCGTCATTCGCGCAGAACGGCTCAATCGTGCTGCGCATCGGGACGTACACCCAGCCTGCCGCCATATCGGCATCAGTCATGCTTATCGGGCTTTCGCCGGAAATCGACAACGTATCCTGCTATATCCCGGACATGGAACTTGTTCTTGCGCGGGGGCACGAGGAAGGGCACCTAACCGCCCTGCCTTCCGAAGGGTATCCGGCTTTCTTCTGTGATGCGGGCTGGTTCAACAACCCGGGCCGCCAGTACGAATGGAGGTGCGATTTCGATGGTGACGACTGCGTGGAATACGAGAACCGTTCCACCGTGCAGTATAACGCGAATGTCACATTCGCGTTTCGGAACGCATCGGAAAGCGTCCCCCTCTCCTCGACATCCATCGCAATCCCCCCTTCAATCGCCTCCCTGCTTGAAAACGCGTCCGGGGGCGAGAACATGACCGTCAATATCAGCGGCAACGTGACGTTCACGTATGTGATAAACGACAGGAACTTCGCGCTCGGGGACTGTTCGAGCAATTACACCACGGTGACGGGCACGCTGCCCATAAACGCGAGCGCATCGTTCCGTGTGGGCGGGTCGGATAAATTCGTATTCCTGGCGCGCCCGGTATTGCGCGAGCAGTGGTTCAGGGACAACCGCTTCGACACGATTGTTCTTTCGCAATGCCCGCTTTACCTGGCCCAGATGCGCCTGAACAACGGTTCTGCTGCCAACATCACCATCAGGACGTTCAACCTAACGACAGACGGATTCGGCTTCATGAGGATGACGTCCAACCTATCGGATGCGAATGGAAGCGGCTGGAGCGAGGATTCCTCGTCCATCGCGAGTCCCACCCCCCTCGAATCGGGCAACAACTCGTTCGCCTACGCCTACACATTCAATTACAGCTATTCCGGGCTTGGCGAAAACAACCTCTCGCTCGTCGTGGTGGATGCCGTGCTCGAATCCAGGCAATACAACGAAACGCTGCTAAGCAGGATGCTCTCGTACGGGGGCTCAAATTCGGAAAACGGCCTGCCGATAACGGGCAATTCGCGCCCTAGCGCATCATTCGACAGCGGCTCGCTGACCCGCCTTGAGATAGGCCTGGGCCTTGTCGGGCTGGTGCTCATCCTCGCGTTCCTGAACTTCTGGATCGCGCGATAAAAATGAGAACTCCGCAGCAATTAAGGCGCGATACTTTGCCGCTAACCTGAGGGCCCGTCATGGAGGGCGTCCGTCTCGTCCGCCATCTCGTCCGGGGTCTCCTTCTTTTTCGCGGCCCCGACCTTTTCGCCATTCGCATAGGTGCGCTTTACCTCGGTGATTTTCACCATGCACCGCTCGCCCTTCCTGGCGCCTTTTACAAAAATGATGAAGCTCTCGATTTTGGCTATGCCGTCGCCCTGCCCCCCCTGCCCTTCGATAAGGACCTCAACAACCTGCCCCACATCGATTGGCTTGGGGATTCCAAAAGGCTTCTCATCTCCCATTCCAATCACTTCCCCAACTGGCCCCTTGCGATGACCTCGCCGGTGATTTCCGGCGTGTCCGCGGGCTCGAAAAAGGATTCGTCTTTCTGCATGGGTAACTATTCCGTCCAATCATTAAAAACCTAGCGGGGCTTCAATACTAATGGCATACCGGCTCGTCATCTTCGATTTTGACGATACCCTCCTGCACCTGGATGTCGACTGGAAGGCGGTGAAGGCGGATATCGTCACTCTCGCGCATGAATCGGGGGTGAAAATCGACGCCGGTCAGAACCTCGTTCCCCTGGGAAACAGGCTCTCAGCGCATCATGGGCTGAAAGGCAGGGTGGACGGCATCTACCTCAAGCACGAGATGATTTGCGCAAAGCGCAGGACATACACGCCTTTTGCCCCGATGCTCGATATCGCAAAGGGGCTAAAAGCCAAGGGATTCAGGATTGGAATCGCGAGCGGAAACCACACGGAATCGATAAAGCGCATCCTGTCAGACCTGGGGATGTCCGGTTCATTCGACATCATATGCGGAAGGGATGCAACCGCAAGGAGCAAGCCCGCCCCGGACCAGCTGCTGCTGATACTGAAAAAACTCGGGGTGGAGAAGGGCGAAACGCTTTTCGTGGGCGATTCGATGCACGACCAGCTCTCGGCCAAGGCCGCGGGGATATTCCTCTTATTGGTGCACCCCAATTCCAGTTTCGATGCGACAAGGCTCCGGCATGAACTTGGCCTAGGAAGCGGCTGAAAAGTTTATATGAGTTCGGTTTCGAACCCCATCTCCTTCGCAAACGCCTTGATTTTCTCCTTCTGGGCGCCGTTCGTCTCGTCTTTAAGGATGAGAACCCGCCTGACCTCCCCGACGTTCTTCAGGACCGCCTGGGCGAACATGCCCTCGTCCATGCTGTCAATCGCGTATTTCGGGGCCATGTGCCCGACGGTGATGTCTGATTCGATGAGCAGTTTCGTGAATGCGCGCTGGTAATGCCCCCCGCCCACTCCGAAAACGGTTTCCGGCTCCAGGCCCGTATCCTTCCCGAATATCGCGTCCGCCACCGCCTCAGCCACCACGAGTGCGGCCAAATCATCCGCCCACTGCTCCTCATTGTTCCCGATTTCCACAAAAAGGATGGGCACCTCGCATGTGGGCCCGTGGTGGTCTGATTCGAGGGAGATTGGCCAGCCGAGCTTGTGTTCCCGGTTCGCCTTGTCCAGGGCGCGAATCAGCCTTTTCAGCATCAGCCCGTGCGCGATGTTCAGAGTCTTTGGCTCGCCACCCATCTCCGCGCTTCCCCAGTTGCCGGGCACATGCGCCGTCAGCATCTTCCCCGCGGTCTTGCTCTTATGCGTGCTCAGGACAATCAGGCAGTCTGTATCGAAGTCGGTCGGCACATCGAGCACTGTGGGCGCGCCCGTGTCGATTAGCATAACGCCGTCGCGCTCCCACGTCTCCATCGCCGCCTGTTCAAGGGTTGTTTCGGCTGGGCTTCCGGTTTCATCGCCGGGGGCTTTCGTCTTGCTCTTGGCGAAGCCGTGCTTTTCTATGAGCTTCTTCGCGATGTTCGCGCTCGCCAGATTGTTCTTCGTGAAAAGGATAATCATAGCCCTGCACCTGCCAATAGGAAGAACGCCACGCATGCGGCGGGTATCATGAGGTTGTCGTCCACGCGGGGGGCGCTTTCAGCGAGCGCCGCGATGAATGCGAGCGGAATTGCCGCGCTCCCGACAAACACGAATGCGCCGAGCGATGCGAAAAACATGGCGAGTGAGCCTTCAAGCGTCTTTTTCCGATTGTACGGCAGTTTCATCTTCCCGCGAATCCCGATTATCGTTGAGACGCCATCGCCAATCCCCAGCACGAATATCGCCGCGGCAATCTGCGGAATATCGCTTAGGAACGTGGCCGCAAGGAGCACTCCCGCCGCATAGCATGCCGAGCCCCAGCCCGGAAGCGGCGCATCCCCGCGCTCGAAGCGCTCCTCGAACCACTGCACGATGAATATCTTTTTTCCAAGGAGCCGGGCGTTCATGAGTAACGTGCCGGCTATTATCGTGAAGAACAGTGCGGCGAGCAGGAAGCCCCGCCCGAAAACGAGCAGTGCCGCAAGCGCCAAGAGGCCAACCGCCATATGGAACAATTGCCTTGCGTCCTCCCTATCCATCCTTCTCCCTCCATATGATGTCGGTCAGGTAATACGCTATCAGCGCGATTGGCAGCGCCCCGGCGATGTCGAGGAACGTATGCACGCCAAGGTTCAGCCTCGTGAACGAGACGAAAAGCGCGAATGCCAGGTAATACGGGAAGCTTCCCTTGTTGAGGAATCCGATCATGAGTGCGAAGGCAACGGTCGCATGCAGGCTCGGGAACGAGTAGTCCTCCGGGCACCATTGCTCGCCTGCGCAGGGCCTCTCGTGCGCCATCAGGTACTTCAGCGCGGTCGCAAGGACAAGGGCAACCGCAAGCGACGCGATTATCTTCTTCCTCTTGCCATCCCTGTTTTCTCCGATGATGATTAGCGCGAGCACGAGGATTCCATATATGGCCGAGCTGTCCAGCGCCATGCCGATTAGCTGCAAAAGGGGGTTGTCTATCCCATGAGCGATTGCAGTGATGCTGTCCATCACCCAATCTTCCCTTCAAAAGCTTATAAAGTGGAATGCAGCGAGGCTGATTGCGAGCAGGCCGACGGAGTAGACGGCAAGCGCGGAGCGGCTTCCCTGCGCATCGGATATCGCGAGCGAGGCGCTCACCGCATATATCGCAAGATACGGCGGGATTATTCCGGCCACGCCTGTCGCCGGCGCGCCTGAAAGCTCCCCTATCGTCTCCGAAAGGCCAAGTGCCATCCGGAAGACCAGCGGAATCAGGAGCGCGCCGAAAATCAGCGTGTATTTCTGCATGGAAAAAAGCTGGCTTCTTTCGCGCTCTGTCTGCGCGCCCCGTATCATGTCCTCAGCAAGCGCGCCCAGCTTGGATAATGAGCCGGTTTCAATCATCTGCCCCATCATCATGGAGGCGCGTGAAACGAGCGCGGTCGGGTTCCTCATTGCAAAATCACGCAGAGCTGCATCAACGCGCACGTTCAATGCAAGCTGCCTCCGGGTTTTTCCGGCTTCACTTGAAAGCGCGCCGAAGCCCCCCTCCTCTATTAGCCGGAATATCCTCTCCGCCCCAGATGCGCCTGGCATGCCGCTCACAGACAGCAGGGCATCAGGAAGGGAAGCATCCACCCGCTCAAGCTTCCTCTCCCTCTCGAAACTGCCATAGGCGATGAACGCCCCGGCCGCAATGCCGCCAATCATGATGGGAAGCGGATAATCCGGGAAAAGCAGGAACCCCATTATGAGCAATGCCCCCGGCGCAAGCATCCTTATGTCCAAGCCCATCCTTCGGCCAAGGGCGGAGCGGGGCATCGCTGATTTCAAGAGCATCAGGATGAGGATGCTGATTAACGGGAATATGACCAGCATCACCAGCGTCATCTGCCCTTTGTCGACACCTCCCGAATCGAAGGCGAGGGGACCGGCAACCGCGTAAATAAGGTAGAATGTCGGCGCAATCGCGCTGAAGACCACGAAAAGCAGGCCGAACATCGAGCTTTTGGCTGAAAACTCCTTGAGGCGATGCTGCTCCATAGAAAGGAGCTCATCCCCAATCCTCATCATCTCCTTCCCGCTTGCGCCCGTGTCATATGCGCAAATCATCTGCGACACGGCACGTTTGATTGTGAGGGAATCGAAGGCCGCAAGGTGACATAATGCCCGATGGAATCCCGAGCCCTCGTCCATCGATTTTATTGTAATCCGCATCTCCTCGCGCAAGGCGCCTTCCTGCGGGCATGCGGCCTCGATTGCCCTCCGCCATGGCAGGCCCATCTCAAGGAGCATGCCGAGTGCGCGCAGGAAAAACGGCATCGACGCCTCGATTTCCTGCGCCCGTGAGCGCATTTCGACATTCGGCAGCGCAAGCATCAATGCGAAGGCAATTGCGAATGCCAGCAGCATGAGGGGGATGGAGAAATGTGAGATGAAAAAAGCGGCAAATGCAGCAAATGCCGATAGCGCAAGCGACATCCCCATATATCGTCCGGGCCTTGCGTTCAGGATGGTTAGCGCCTTCTCGCAACTGCATTTCAGTCCGATGTCCGGAAAGTACGCCGAGAGCCCGATGATTGCGCCCATTCATGGACCCCCTTTCACGCCAAGGCCGTACAGCCCCTTCTGCACTCCTTCGAAAAACGATGCGAAATCCGGGCCGGAGCTGCCAATCAGGCGCCTCCTTGCTTTCAGCTCGGCATCCATCTCCCGTTCAGAGAGGCCGAACGATTCAGCGGCGCGTTCCAGAAGGGAGCACTTCAGGTTCCTCCCACCTATCTTTCCGCCTGCCTTCCCGCCAGCCGACCCACACTCGTAAATCGTCTTTCCACTCCCAGCATCCATCACCTCAACCACCCTCCTCGCCTCGTGCGCGCACCTCTTTTTCGAATCATAGACGAGCATCCTGCGCTGGACGACGATGCAGTCGATGCTCTTTTGGTCCTCCCCGCGGATGCCGAACGAGCGGAGCCGGGATAGCGCCTCATCCGCGCTCTGCGCATGCAATGTCGCGTAACTCCCCCTCGCCTGCCCTGCCAGAAGGACATCGAATAGCGCCTCCGCCTCGTCCTTGTTGCGGACTTCGCCGACAATCATCCTGTCCGGGCGCATCCGGAGCGAATCGTAGACCAAATCCTTGAGCGTTATGCCCATCTCCCGGTTCGCGACCATCCTCAGCTGGTGGGCGTGCGGGATGTTGATTTCCGGCGTCTCTTCGGTGATGATGATGCGCTCGTTGTAGGGGACGAATGAAAAGAGGGCGTTCAGTGTGGTGGTCTTTCCGCTTGCGGTATT
>JAGVPF010000157.1 GCA_020052325.1 archaeon | reverse complement strand
TGTTCGGCGGGACGAACGTCTTGGCGAACGGGCGCTCGAATCCTTTTTCGGTGAAGAAGAACGAGCCGGATGTCTGCATATGGGACTCTAAGATTGTCTTGCACGTCTCCCCCATGTAAATCGGGATGCCCTCATGCAGATATTTGAGGTGGGCGACATGGTCGTAGTGCGCGTGCGAGATGAAAACAGCGTCGAATTTCGGGGCTTGCGGCTTCATGCTTGTCGGCTTCAGCGCATTGTCGTTGTAGAGACCCTCCACACGCGGCATGAGGTCGAGCGCGAAATAATCTCTGAGCCCGAACCGGTCCCTTGGCTGGAGCCAGTCCACGAAATAATCGTCCAGCAATCCGAAGGACTGGCCGAAATCCAGGAAGATTTTCGTCTTTCCGTCTTCTACTAAGAACTTATTTCCGCCGATTTCCCCAATGCCGCCGTAACACGTGATATGCATAAATCGCACCAGCTTATCGCATCCCTTATAGCACCTTGAAGAGGTCCTCGAACCTGTTGATTTCGAAATCGGCCTTGATTTCGGTCTTCTTTTTGCTCGCGCCGTATTTAGCCAGGCAGGTCTTCATCCCGAGCTCCTGCGCCCCTTTGATGTCGCGCTCCGGATTGTCGCCGACGAACAGGCATTCGGACGGGGCGAGGTTGAGCTTCTTTAGCGCAAGGTTGAATCCGCCGGGACTAGGCTTGAACGCCTTCGTGTCGTCCAGTGTTACGACCACGTCGAAATAGTCGCTTAATCCTGTGAGGATGAGCCTCTGCCACGCCTTGTTCCTCGGGGCGTCTGTGACCACGCCGAGCTTGTAGTCTTCCTTCAGCGTTGCGAGCGTTGGCTTCACGATGGGATAGGTCCGAAGAACCTCGAACTTCTTTTGCAAATAGGCGAGGATTGCCGCCTGCTGGATTCTTTCGGCAAGGTTGATTTCCAGGCCATATGGCTTGACTACGTCGTAAAAGGTCTTCTGGTATTCTATGCCTTTCTCATCGTATACGGTGAAAATCTTCCCGTAGGCCTCGACTTCGGTCGCCGGAAGGCCGTTTGCCACCATCGCCTTTGCCGCCGCCTTCGCCGTCTCAATCTTGAATTCGAGGAAGTTGATTAGCGTGTTATCCAGGTCGAAGAGAATAGCTTTGAACATCGAGGTGATTTCTCTGATGCGCTTTATACGGCTTTCGAGGGGCTATTTCCGCAGGTTTGGCGGGGATGCGGTTGGTGCCATAGGAGGTACTCTCAGGTCGAGTCTCATGCTAACCGGCCGATCTTCTTTTTTCTTATAATCCTTATGCTCGTTTTGCACAAAACGAAGCTCTTCATAGTAGGGCACCCGTTTCGGCTTGGCATCCAGCGTGATAAATCGGATTGCCACTTCATCAAGGTTTTTCGCATACCCGATAACCCACGGGATGATGACGTTTTTTCCAATTTGCATCCCCCGATATGCCTTATCCCTTCCGAACCTCGCCAGCTTCAATGCGGGGTATTGAGGGTAATGCTTCAAATCGCCCCGGTCCTTGATGCACTCCACCCGCTCATCATCGGAAAGCTTTATCGCATCAGCTGCCAGGCTGCAAAAACCCAGAATCTTATCATCGTATATGAACAGGATAGTCGTTGCTATCATTTCGTCCTGATGAACCAACGCATCGTTTTTCAAAAAGTCGTTCGTATCGGCATCATCGCAATCGAAATCGGAGAGATTGTAGACCTTGCTGAGTTTTACGGCAGCTATCCTCTCAAGTGGAATGCCAGCCAACCGCTCACTTCCGGATTATCTTAGAGAAAACGACCCTACCCTGGGCTATCAATTCGAGTCTCTTTGGATCTGGGCTGGACTCCTCCTTCCGCATAGTTTCGAAGAATCTTTCGATGTCTTCCCCCTCCAATACCGGGGTAGGTTCAATCGGTTTCGCCACGAGCATCACCCAAGTTCCACAATATTATTACGAATTACACATTTTTAATACCACAAGCGTTACCAGCCTGAATCCCGTGCGCCAAATGAGGCCGCTTTTGCGTATACCTCTTTGCAGCCGACTGGCTTACTTTTCTACCAAGCCGAAGCGCATCTTCTTCAGTCATTTTGCTTTCCCGTGTGAAATCGCGGAACTGCTTGAGTGCCCTGCCTTTTTTCTTCGACGCCAAACCACCACCCGAAATTGTTTCCTTGCCGGGGTATTTATTCTGGAAGACGGTTGATTTCCGCGAGTAGGCAAGGCATTGGCAACCCCTTGAATAGGTTAAAAAAGTGTTAATAACAATATAATTATGATACTTATGTCATCCATCGCTGTCAAAAAGACGTGGTTCACAAGGAGCGTAGAGGGCAAGGACAAGCAGGGCGAGGACGCCTGCGTGATTCGCGCAAAAACGCTTGTCTTCAGCGGCTTCTGGAAATATGACGTGGCCGTGGACACTCCGGGCGAGACGCTCCGGACATCCGGGCATTTCCTCCAGGTCCTTCATGACATGAAGAATAAGCCGATTGCGAGCAGATGGCTGGACCTTCTCAAAGACGTCTCCCAGGCGATTTGCGACCAATTCGGAAGCGCCACGCACTTCTTTACAAAGGAGCAGATGCTCATCATAGCCGCGTTGAAGAACGAGGATATGAGCATCGAGCAGCTCTCCGGCCTGCTTTCCTTGGAGCGGAGCGTAGTCCTCCAGAGCCTTACCCGACTGAAATCCCTGGACCTCGTCTTGCGGGACGACTTTTCAGACCCCGAGGTCGCGAAAAAGACATACAAGCTTGTGGGCGTCGGGCACATGATTCACGGGCTTCTTGTTGAAGACCGCAAATTCTGCGCCATGCAATCGATGGTCGATAAGAGAATGGGCTGAAAGTCCCCTGCAGGATGACTGAAGGC
>JAGVPF010000168.1 GCA_020052325.1 archaeon | reverse complement strand
TGATCAAGATACTGAACAGGATACTCAGCAAGGCGGGGTACTCTGTCACAAGCGCCGAAGACGGCAAGGCAGCACTTGGGGTGTTCGGGAGAGAAAAATTCGACCTGGTTGTCAGCGACTTCAACATGCCGGGCATGAACGGCCTCCAACTCCTCAAGGAATTAAAAACGAAGGACCCGTCTGTCAAGGTCATAACGCATGCCGGAGGCGTGAGCAGCGAACAACAGTCCCAATTGAAGGAAGCAGGAATTTTCGAGATAATCGAGAAGCCAGCGGATGCAGACCGCATACTTGCCGTCGTTAAAACGGCCCTGGAGAATCATTTCGAAAGCGAGGCGCCCCTAGCGGATAATATCATGGGGGCAACACAATCGCTCGCGCGCATCTTGTACGTCGATGATGATGCGGGCATAAGGAGAGCCATGGAGGATGTGGGCGGGTATCTCGCTTTCAACATCCAGACAGCGGCCTGCGGCAAAGACGCAATCGCGCTTTTTTTGAAAGACAAGCCGGACGTCATCATTAGCGATTTCCACATGCCGGGGATGAACGGCCTTGAGCTTCTTTGCGCAATCAGGGCGCTCGACCCGGCTATCAAGGTCATCATAATGACCGCGGGGGCGAGCCCGGAGGAAAAGAGCGCCCTGCTTGATGCCGGCGCATTCACGGTCCTCCAGAAACCCGTGGATTTGACCATTCTGAGCAATACGGTAAGCGCGGCGCTCGCAGAATAGTTAAATAATGCGCCACATAAATCGGACTGATGCTCACATACAGGAAAGGCTCCCGGGCCGAGCGCGAACTCATCGATTATTTTTCCACGAGGGGATTTTGCGTCATCCGCGCGGCAGGAAGCGGCGTCAACTCGCTGAGCCCGGACATCCTCATTTTCAAAAGGGGCATGCAGCTCGGCATCGAGGCCAAGGCCCACGAGAAGCAGAACCTCAACATAGACCGCGAGCAGTTCGACAACCTGAAAAGATGGGAGGACATAAGCGGCATCAACTGCTTCGTCGGCTGGCGCAGGAACCGCGAGCCGTGGTATTTCCTCCCGCTTTCGATTTTCAAGAAGAGCGAAAAGTCGTACGGCATAAACTGGGAAAACGCCCAGGCGCTCGGGAAGAAACTCGAGGAGTTCGAGCGGTAGGCAAGGCGGCGTTTATGATTAAGCTTCTCACGATAATTCTGGCCGGCGCGCTCCTGCTTGGATGCCCGCTCACGAAAGATGCCGGCAACGGCAGTACGGGAACCGGAGGCGGCGGCGTAGGCACCGACTACAGTGGAACAACCAACGTAGGTGGAACAATCGTCGTGCAGGAGAACAATAGCGGCATGAGCGACCCATCGAAATGCAACAACCTGCCAGCCCAGCAGATGGCCGACTGCCTCGAGCAGTCGATAGGCAACTAGAGAGGCATATAATTCATCTTCAGCTGCCGGGTTATGACGATGGAGTCATATCCCCTTATCATGTCAGGGAACGCCCGCTTTATCCTGTTCATTATCTCCATCATATCCTCGACGCGTTCGACCTCCAGTTCTAGCTCAAGGTCCCATGGCCCCACAGTGGTTGTCAGGGCGAACACCCGGGGCTCCCTGCCGCAGAATCCGTAGAGGGAAGCGAGCGATTTCTCATCGGCATCGTGCAGCCGGATGAAAGCCTTAGTGAAGACGATGCCAAGCTTGCCATAGTCCAGGTCTATCCCATATTGCGCAATCACGCCTTTGCTTCTCATGGCCTTCACGCGGGCAAGGACGTTCTGGGGGGGCAATCCGGTCTTTTCCGAGATATCCGTGAACCTCGCCCTCGAGTCCCCGACAAGCTCGCGGAGAATCAGCATGTCCGCCTCATCCAGGCGCTCACGCGACGGCTCGCCCCCGTATCTCACGCCGCGGACTTCTCCTGATTCCGGAAGCAGCCATTTCCGGTTGTAATAATGCCAGTCAATATTATGGACGACCTCGCGCTCGGAGATATTCCTGCCGAAGCGGTTCATGATTTTTGCCATCGTCCTGTAAAATGAGAATGTCGAGGAGGACCAGACGCAGAAAAGCGCATCCCATCTCCCGCTCGCCTGCGCCACCCATCCGACTTCCGGCAGCGAATCGAGATAGGAGAAAAACTCGCCCTCCTTTTTCTCGTCGGTGTCCTCGAACCGGATATAGACCTTGACGTTGCTGAATCCGAATTTTGAGGTCTCCACGCGGGCGAGCCATCTGGAGATGATGCCGGAATCCACAAGCCGTTTCATCCGGTAGTTGACAGTGTCCTTGTTGCTGCCGACAGCCGTGGCGATTTCCTTTGCAGAGCGGCGGGAATCAAGGTCCAGCTGGGCGAGAATCTTCCTGTCGAGGATATCCAGTGCCATATCTACTCATATGTCCATATTTACTTATAAATTCTTGTTTTTGAGGCAAAAAATCTTCAAAAAATTAAATAACTTGTTTTTCGTTGTTGTAGTCAGGTGAAATATATGATTACTAAACCTGAAGGCAGAGTGGTATTGGTTTTCCCGGCAGCGCAATCAAGGCGCCCGGTGTCGCTGGACAGGAACTTCCCCCCGATGGGAATAACCAAGCTCGCGACAAGGCTCAGGAGGGAGATGCCGCAGGCCGAAGTGCTCCTTGTGGATGAGGCCTATCAGAAGCTGCCGGAGATAATGCAGGGCGATGTCGTGGGCATCACATGCACCACATTGAACAGCGCAAGGACGGCCGAGATAGCGAGGCTGGCCAAATCATGCGGTGCCCGGGTAGTTGTCGGAGGGCCTCATGCCACGCACAGGGCATCCCAGGCGGTATCGGAGGTGCCGGAGATAGACCAGGTCGTCATCGCCCATGGAGAGGACGTCTTCCCGGGGATTGTGCGCGGCGAGCTCACTGAACGCATCATCCAGGGAACCCTTGGCGGCAGGACGCTTCCGGAGCCGCTTCCGGACCTGTCGCTATGGGGCAGCCTTGCCATTTACGAGGATGTGTTCAGGAGGGGCGAGTGGGCGCACGAATACGCGGACGCCATATTCCTCGAGACGCAGAGAGGATGCACCCAGTCCCCGAGATGCAGCTACTGCGTTCGGGGGCCGCAGGGGATACGGAGAATCGCGCGCGAGGATTTCTGGGGGATAGTCCGGGAGATATACGAAGCCCGGGCGGGCATCACGCCTTCTCCGAATGTTCCTGCCCGCACAACCGGGCTTGATGGCAAGCTCCTTATATTCGACTTCTCGGACGAGTTCATGGCAATGGGCAAGGCAAGAATCGCCAGGCTCCAGGATCTCGCGGCACGGATGCCAGAGGGGATTGCGGATAAGGTCGAGTTCCTCGCATACGCAAGGCCGGACCAGATAGATTCTCCGGATATAGCGGCTCTCATGCGCAAGGTCGGTGTGAGCAGGATTTCGCTTGGAATCGAATCCGGAGACCCGGAGATGCTGATTCGGATGAACAGGAAGGTCACCCTGGACGACCACAGGAGGGCGATTCGGTTCCTTGCCGATGCCGGAATAAGGATATACCCCAACCTGCTGCTGAGCGGCATGGGGGAGACACGCGACACGTTGCGGAGGACTGTCGAGCACTTCAAGGAGCTCGTGGAGCTTGCCGGCGGGATGATTTACCGCGCGGGAGCGAGGCTGGTGATACCTTTCCCCGGGTCGC
>JAGVPF010000071.1 GCA_020052325.1 archaeon | reverse complement strand
GGGATGCCCATCCTCCCGCTGACGGTTCCGACCAGTCGTTTCTGCCAGTTCATCAACTTATAGGTATCTCGGAAACACTTTATAAATGTTTATTTTCGTGGTCTTTTGTAAGTTTCCACCAGCCACCTGCAAGCCCGACATGTGTTGACCGTGCCGCTTGCGATATGATTTAATTACTTTATGCCCATCAGATTCTCGCTAATTCCACTGCGATTGAGAGAAACTCCGTTTCCCTTGCCGCATGGATTATCACGCGACCGTAGTCTATCGGTATGATTCGAGGTTGCCATTCCGCCTTTTAGGAAAAGGCGGCCCAAAACGGGCTGTAAAACGGATGCAAAAATCTCGCGGGCCGGGTTCAATTCCCGGCGGTCGCATTTGAAACTTTGCTTAGCCCTAGCCCCGGTCAAAGTTTCATCAAACATCCTGTCCGGTTTCAATGCGACACGGGAATACCAATTCCCGGCGGTCGCATTTTTTTGTCACATGCTCGCCCCTGAGGCTCGCAGGTGACAAACCTCAGGACAAAAAATGTGACAAGCGATGTCATGGTCGACGTATCGACCATGAGCATGCTCGCGAACAACGATTCGCGACAACGGAACGCCGTTCGCTCTGTCGCAAATTTTATTTCATAAAATTTGGGACACCAGAAGCGTTGCTTCTGATTGTCGCTTTTTTTGAAATTAGTCCGCGCTTATTCTCACTTGGAATTCCCGCGGAGGACCCGCTCGATTGCGACTATCGTCTCGGAAATTGTCTGGAAGACCTCGCTGCCTTCAGCCGCGCGCTGGTGAATCGTTTCGGGAAGCCTGCCTTCTACTGGCCTGTTCGGCCCGACTGTCATGCCGCCATCCAGAAGGCTGAGCCGGACGAGGAAGTCGCCGCCAGACGCCGAACCTATCCTGAGCTTGGAGAACCTGGCCCCGCCGCCTATGTCCAGCGTGAGCATCCCGGTAACCAAGCCCGCCCTGTCGGCGAGCCTGATTGCCGCGACGATTCCCTCATGAACGAACGGCGGGACATCGGAACGTACCGGCCCGGCCGCGCAGAGCTCGAATCTTCCTGCCTTGAAAACATTATCCGCGATGACATCAATCCGCAGAAGCGAGGGGTTCGCGCGGATGGCCGATGCGCAACCCTCTTCCCACCGGTCGTGCGCCGGCTCGAATTGCCCGAACTTTTTATCATAATACGCCGTGATGCCGCTTTCCGCCAGTTCGGAGAACCTGCCCCGTGACGGCATGATGCGCTTGAACTCGCGCAAGGCTTCCGCCCTTGCCGTCTCTTCCGGGCCGCGGAGCAGCAGCCTGTCGATTAGTGCCATACATATCAATACTTGGTTAATTGTATTTAAAAATGTATTTTAGTGGTAAAAACTTCTCCAGAAAACGGATGGCAATTCGTCATCCGCCGTTCGCTCTTCCGATAGCTTTTAAACATATGTGCCCACAGTGGATTTATGTCCGAACTGGCAGAGGAAATGCTAAAGAACCTCGAGGTCTGGGAAGTCAAGAATCTTCTTTCCCACGAGCAGGTGATATCCCACAACCTCAAGAGGCTGAAAGAAGCAATGCTGAACATCGGCCATCTCGTGGACCCGCTGATTATAGACCGGAAAACCGGCGTGGTGCTGGACGGAAACCACCGCCTCAAAATCCTCGAAATCATCGAATGCCCCCACGCGACCGTGCAGGCCCTCGACTATTCAAGCGATGAAATCGGCGTCGGCACATGGTATCCGACAGTCTCATTCAACGCGGACGAGATATTCCACTTAGACTCCCTCAAGCACGAGAAGGTCGATTGTGAGGCGGGGAAAGCCGCGGTGGACAACCTGAAAGCACCGTTCATGCTCATGGGAAAGAACAACGAATGCCACCTAGTCAACCCCGGGAACTATAAACTCATGGAGATGGTCGAGGAGCAGAACTACGTCTTCTCATTGCTCGAAAAAGGCGCGGTGGACTACATCCCGGACGAGGAAATCGCGAAGGCGCATTCAATGGGCAAGTCCGTCCTCTACCGCAGGGCCTACACGAAGGAGGAAATAGTGAAGGCCGCCCAGTCCCACACGCCGTTTCCCCCCAAATCCACGAGGCACAAGATACCCGGGCGCATAATCCGGCTTAACATGAAGCTCGGATGGCTGCACCGCTCGCGCGAGGAGGCTTCCACCGAACTCGCCCGCATGCTCACAAGCCGCGTCTACGGCGGCAACGTAAGAAAGTATTACGAGCCCGTGATAGTCATCTATTGACCATCTGTTCAATCCAACCTAGATGCTGAACGGGTCGAAGAACAGGTTCCCCAGCAGCTCGTCCCTTTTCGGGGGCGGGGCCTTCTTGAGCGAGTCGTCAATCAGCTGCCTGTCGAATCCGACTATTATCCTGCCGTTTATCTGGAGGACCGGTATGGCGGTCTGCTGGCTCTTCATGGCCATCTCCTTCGCCTTTTCCTTGTCCTTGGAGACGTCGTACTCCGTGAATTTCACGCCCTTTTTGGCAAGATATTCCTTTGCCAGCGTGCAATACGGGCAGTCCGGGCTCGAGTACACCAGCACTTCCGGCTCCTTTTTTAGCCCGGCATCCTTCATGCCCTCGAATTTCTTCTTCCTTATTGTTTCGAGCTCCGTGTCATCAGAAACCATTTCATTCACCTGTGCAAATACTTTGCACAAACGTTTTTTATACCGTGCCGAGTAATGTGATTCTCAGGAAAAAATGCACAGATGGTTTTTTATGGGAATTGATATGACGTGCACCGGCCTTTCGGTCGAGGATTTGCTTAGCTGCTCGTTCGGGCTCTCAAGGCGCGAAGTGGCCGTCCTGCTGCGGATATTGCATGCGGGGGACTGGGTTCCCGTATCTGACATCGCCGCAAAAACGCGGCGCGACCGCTCCGTTGTCCAGCGGACGCTCCAGAAGCTCGTGGGGAAGGGCATCGCCGAGCGCAGCCAGCGCAACCGGGCCGGCGGCGGGTACGAATACCTCTATATGGCGAGGGACAAGAAGGCGCTCAAGCGCGCGATACTCGAAAAAAGCAGGATGTTCTGCCTCAAGGTGGCAGCGCAGGTCCGGGAATGGTAAGCATTTATTTTTCTATCTGTGTTAATGCATCAGGGAAAAAGCTATTGGTGAGTGTTATGGGTGTCCTCTTAGCTCCAGGTCCGGTGCCTGTTTTAAAGGAAATTTCGGAAGCGCAGTGCAAGGAGATGATTACGCACCGGAGCGGGGATTTCACGAAGCTCTACGGCGACCTCGTCACCCGCATGAAAGCCTATTTCGGCGCAGAGGAGGCATATGTCATCACGGGCTCCGGCGCCCTCGGGCTCGAGACGCTCATATTGAACCTCTGCGGGAAGGAGGACAGGGTGCTGTGCCTGCCGAATGGGGAGTTCGGCGACCACCAGGCGACGACCGTGAAGGTCTATGCGAATGCGATTGTCCAGCGCCTTGAAGACGGGAAGGGCTGGAACCTCGAGCGGGCGAAGCCGCACATCGATGCGAGCGGGGCAAAGGTGCTCGCGATGGTTTACAACGAGACGAGCATGGGAGTCAGGAACGACATCAAGGAGATATGCAAATACGCGAAATCCAAGGGGATGCTGACGATAATAGACGGCATCTCGGCCTGGCCCGGCACCGAATTCAACATGCAGTCATACCATGTGGACGCATTTGTCACAGGAAGCCAGAAAGGCATCGCCGCCCCTCCGGGAATGGCGCTTATCGGCCTTGGCAAGGAAGCGGCCGAGAGATACGCAAAACGCACGGACATCCCGAGCTATTACTGCGATTTGAGGCGCCACAAGAAGCGGTACGAGCAGGACCAGCAGACCCCGAACACGCCGGCAATCACGCTTTTTTGGGCGCTGCAGAAGGCCTTCGACGTCCTTGACCAGAAAGGCGGGCTTCCCGGCGCCGTGAAGCGCCACCACGAGGCATCCGCGCATGTGCGGAAGCGCCTGGAGGGCATGGGCTTCCAGATGACCGCCGAAAAGGGATTCGAATCGATGACGGTCACGGGTTTCGTGTGCAAGGATGCCGGGCAGGCGAAAAGCATCAAGTCGCGCCTGGGAAGCGAGTTCGGCTTCAAAATCGTCGGCGCAAGGGGCAAGTACAAGGACACGGGCCTCCGCATCGCGCACATGGGCAATTTCGAAATGAAGGACCTGGATGCGTGCCTGGATGCGATTTCGAAGATTGTGAAATGACCGGAGCCGCCCGTCTGCTCACCGACGGGCGGGAAAATCATTAAATAGGTTGGCAGGAATAGGGGGAGACGGATTGGCATGGACTCGATAACCGCTAATATAAACAAGCTAGTCTCCCTCACGTTCGACGAGCGTCCGGAAGTGCGCAAGCAGGCTGCGAAATCGCTCAGCGAAGTGAACGACCCAGCCGCGGTCTTCGCGCTTGTGGAGCTCAGTTTCGACAAGGATGCCTCGGTCCGCGAAACGGCGCAGCTTTACCTGGACAAGAAGAAGCAGACCGAACCCGACCTCATGTCATTCGCCACCATCTTCTCAACGCACGACAAGAAGGACAATGAGCCCGAGGAAGCCCCGGCGGACGCCAAGGAGAAGATGCTCCGCCCGATAACGCAGATATTCGAGAAGCGCCTCGGAAAGGAGAAGGCCGACATCGCAAAGTCCAAGATGATGCCGACCATAGAGAAAATCTACCTTAAGGCGCACCAGCAGCACGGCAGCAAGACCAAGAAATATGAGGAGAGCGGCCGGAAAGTCATGCAGGAGTTCCTTACCAACTATTTAGAAGTCATGTCCGACCTTGACCGCATCGGAGACGGGCCCAACCTTCCTTTCGTGCCTGTGGCCGAGCCGCCAAAAGATGCGCATCCGGCCGCACAGCCGCATCCGCAGTCCCAGCAGCCCGCAACCGGGACACCCGCAACATCCATGGTGCCTGGCCTCGAGAATGAGCTCGAGGAAGTCGGCAGGAGCGTGGAACCTCCGGACAAGCTGTCTTCCCAGGCGGCATCGCTGGAAGTGCAGGAAATCGAGGAAATCAAGGAGCACGAGGAAATCGAGCACCTTCCCGACACGTTCTTCAAGAAGGCATACGAGACGATGATGCTCTCGGAAGGCGACGAGGACGTCATGAAGCAGGAAATGAACCGCATGATAGAGGACGCCCGGCGCGAAATCGGCCTGGCCTTCCGCATGGCCAAGAAACGCTTCAAGGAGATGAACGTCACCAACATCACCAAGATCAAGGACGGCATGCGCAACATCAATACCGAGCTGCTGACCACCAAGACCGTCGAGAACATGGAATACCAGAAGACCAAGAAGGTGAAGGCGACGGCCACCCGCATCCTCGTCAACGACGAGACCGGCAACGAGGGCATCATATACCTCTTCGACAACCGCGGCGCCCTCCTCCAGCCCGGCATGCGCATCAAGGTCGTAGGCGGCCTGGCAAAGACTTTCGAGTTCTCTGGGGAGACCGGGCTCACCCTGGGCAAGAAAGGGAACGTTTATATCGTTTTGTGAGCCTTATTACTTCCTCAAATTCTTGGTGCTAATGATGGAACTCACTAAATACGAAATCGCAAGGCTTATCGGAGCGCGCGCCCTCCAGCTTTCAATGGGGGCCCCGCCGCTCATAAAGGCCGAAAACTCGAAGATGTCCTTCATCCAGATAGCCGAAGCCGAACTTGAGAAGGGCATAATCCCGCTGTCCGTCGTGCACAGCGGCGCAGGCTAAATCGGCCAGCATCATCCGCCTAATCCGTATCCCGTCTGGTTGCCTGCGAGCACGACTTCGTAGCCTTCCCCGATTACCCTCAGCAGGACCCTTTTCTCGGCGTCAATCCATTCATACTCGGTAGCGCCGCTTTCGGACTTTATCTCCACGATGTAGCTCTCGCGGCCGCTGTAGTTCTCCATGCGCACGATGCGGTAATAGTTGTCCGTGATGTGCTCGCCCGCACCCCCGTATGAGATGTACATCGAATTGTTCCATGTCCAGCCCTCCCGGAGCGCGAGCATCCACGGCTTGAAGAGAATCATGTACTGGTTGTCGGATGTCACGTTCGAGCCGCTTGCGTCCATGCCCCACCTGTCCAGGCAGACCTCGGAGTTGTTCCTGCTCTCCATGACCCGTATCCTCGTGCAGCCGGTCCCCTCAAGTACGTAGAACGTCATGTTTATCGAGGTCTTGTTCATCAGGTACGAGTACCTGTATACCTCGCCGGGCTGGAGCTGGAATTCCTTGTTCTTCTGGAGTGGGGCTTCGAGGAACACGACCTTCGGGTTTTCGAACATGGATTTGAACATGGCCGCGCCTAGCAGTATGAGCACGATAAGGGCTGTGACGCTCGCGACCGACACGATGTCGAATTTCAGGATTCCACCCTACTGCCGCCTCGCGATGTCGCCGAATTTGGCATACGGCTTTCCTGTCTCGGATTTGAGCATCTCGAAAACAACCTGGGACACCCGCATGCCCGCATGGAGCCTGATTGGGAACGGGGCGAGGTTGACTATCTCGAGCACCTGGCGGTTGTCGCTTCCGGGCTGGACGAGCGCGCTTGTCAGATGGATTATCACGCCCATCCTCGCGTACCTGCTCCTGCCCTCGAGCTTTCCCATGATATCTTTCGGGAGGGTAAGCCTCTCAAGCGTCTTGCCGAGGCATAATTCGCCCGGCTTCAGCGTTATCTCCGCGGCCTTCTTCATCTCGTAGGCTTCCTCGAACCCGGTCTTCCGGAGGTCCACGATTT
>JAGVPF010000098.1 GCA_020052325.1 archaeon | reverse complement strand
CCGGGCAACGCAGGCAAAATGTGATAGCTTGACAGACATACAAAGACCCCGAAGGGGTTCTATGGCCCACCGGCCACGGAAGAGAGCGGCAAGCCAGAACGCGCGTGTGTACTGGCAGGATTCTGCTGAGAAGCGCATACTCGGATTCGCCGGCTATAAGGCGGGAATGACCCACGTGTCCTATGTGGACGATTCCGAATCGCCCACAAAAGGCCAGGAGGTCATGAGCGCGGCAACTGTAATCGAGGTGCCCCCTATTGTCGTTTACGGCGTACGCTGCTACAGCGTGAACAACTCGGTTGGTGACATACTGACCAGCGATGAGAAAGCGCTGAAGCTCGCAGGCTTCCAGAAGAAGCCGGCAATGAAAGCGGTCAACGAGGCTGAAGTGGATGACGCACGCCTGCTCGTCTTTTCCATGCCTTCAAAAACCGGCATCGGTAAAAAGCACATAGAGAAAATGGAACTCGGTTGCGGCGGCAAGGATGGGAAGGAGCGGCTCGAGTACTGCAAGAGCATGCTCGGAAAAGAGCTCCGCGCATCTGATGTTTTCAAGAACGGCGAGCTTGTTGATGTCGTTTCCATCTCCATAGGCAAGGGATGCCAGGGTGCGGTAAAACGGTTCGGCGTCGCGAAGCAGAGGCGCAAAGCCACGGGCAAGATGAGGCATGTCGGCACGCTCGGGCAATGGCATCCGGCTTATGTCCTCTACACGGTTCCCCAGGCTGGCCAGACCGGCTACCACCAGAGGACCGAGATGAACAAGAGGATTCTTCAGATAGGGCAGAAGCCCGAGGAGATAAACCCCTCGAGCGGCTTCCCGCACTACGGGTTCGTGAGGAACGATTTTGTAGTGGTCAAGGGGTCGGTGCCAGGGCCTGTCAAGAGGCTGATTAAGCTGAGGCTGGCCGTGCGCGCGAAGGGACCGGCAAAGGAGCTGTCGTTGGGCTACGTGTCCCTTTCGCCCAAGTAGGTGTTCATATGAAAGCGACTGTGTATTCAATCGAAGGAAAAGCCATAAAGCAGATAGACCTGCCGGCCATCTTCGAATCGCCAAGGCGCGTCGACCTCGTCAAGAGGGCGGTGCTCAGCGAGGAGAGCAAGATGTACCAGCCGAAAGGCAGCTACAAACTGGCCGGACTTGAGACCAGCGCCCGCTACCGCGGACGCAAGGAGGACTTCGGAACTGTGAAGAACAAGGGCATCCCACATCTTCCGCACGAGGTTCTTCCCAAGGGGCAGCTCGGCAAGGTGAAGCGCGTTCCGCACGCGGTCAAAGGCCGCAGGGCGCACCCGCCGAAGCCGCAGAAGATAATCGTCGAGCGCATCAACAAGAAGGAGCACCTCCTCGCGCTCGCTTCAGCGCTTTCGTTCAGCGCGGACCGCGACACCGTGATACAGAGGGCGCATTCGGATATCGGCGTTTCGCTTCCTATCATCCTGGAAAGCGGTTTCGAGAAGCTGAAAAAGGCCAGGGAAGTGCTGAAGGTCCTCGATTCGCTGAACCTGAGCAGATTCGTCGAGAAGGCGAAGAGGAACGGCACAAAGTCCGCCCTTATCGTTGTTTCTTCCTCGGCCATGAAGAAGGCCGGAGCGAACCTTCCCGGCGTGGATGTGGTGTCGGCGAGCGAGCTTTCTGTAAAGGATCTGGCCCCGGGCACGCACCCGGGCCGGCTCACGCTTTTTTCAGAGAACTCGATTCCCGAGATTGTAAAGAGGTTTTCAGCATGATCCTGATAGCGCCAATCAAGACGGAAAAGGCAATCGGTATGATTGAGTACCAGAACACGCTCACCTTCGAGGTGGACCTGAAAGCGACCAAGAAAGAAATACAGGACGAGATGGAGAAGCTCTTCTCGGTCAAGGTCGCAAGGATCAGGACGCACGTCACGCCCGACGGAAAGAAGCATGCGCTTATACGCCTGGACAAGGGTTCAAAGGCTGATGATGTCGCTGCGAAACTGAAGATGCTCGCATGAGGTAATATTTATGGGAAAGAGACTGAAACAACAGAAAAGAGGGCGGGGCTCGCCAAGGTACAAATCGCCGGGCCACCGGTACAAGACCGACCTTTCATACAGGCCATATGACGACATGGAGAAGACCGGGGTTCTCACTGGGAAGGTGGTCGGATTCATAGACGACCCGGCAAGGACCGCGCCGCTCATGAAGGTCAAATACGACAACAGCGAATCCGGCATATTGCTCGCGCCCGAAGGCATCGCAGTCGGGGACGAAGTGGATGTAGGTTCCCAGGGCAGGCTGAGGCTGGGAAGCGTGCTTCCACTCTATCGCATCCCTGATGGCGCTTATATATTCAATATAGAAAGGAACGCTGGCGATGGGGGCTCGCTTGTGAAAACAGCCGGCTCATACGCAAACATCGTCGCGAAGGAGGGAAAGATAGTATATGTCAAGCTCCCGAGCAGGGCCACGCTCGTCCTATCAAACGAGTGCCGCGCGCAGCTTGGCGTCATCGCAGGCGGAGGCCGGCTGGAAAAGCCGATGCTCAAAGCCGGCAACCAATGGTTCAAGAAGACGGCGCAGCACAGGCTGTGGCCGGTCCCAAGAGGTGTCCACCAGTCGGCATACAACCACCCGCACGGCGGAAAGCAGCACCACGTAGGCAAGCCGACGACGGTCGGAAGGGGAACGCCGCCAGGCGGAAAAGTCGGCCACATCGCAGCAAGGCAGACCGGACGCCGGAAAGGCAAGAGGATGGTTGAGACAAAGGGAGTATGATAACATGAAAAAAGACACATGGAAGGGCATCGATGAGGACCAAGCCGGCGCAATCGGCTATGATGATTTCCTCAAGAAGATCCCGTCAAGGGAGCGGAGGACCCTCCTCCGGATAAAAAACAACCCCCGGCTGAAAAAGCTTGTGGAGAAGGCGAGGCTCATAAAGAAGGCCAACCCGAAGAAGGTCATAAAGACCCATGTCCGGGAAGCAGTAATCCTTCCCGAATGGCTCGGCCTGACATTCGGAGTCCACAACGGGAAGGAGTTCAAGAAGGTTGAAATTACGCTCAACAGGATAGGCAAACGCCTCGGAGATTTCTCGCATACGACCGGCAGGGTCCTGCATTCAGGCCCTGGTGTCGGAGCTACGAGAGGTTCCAAGTTCGTGCCGCTGAAGTGATG
>JAGVPF010000009.1 GCA_020052325.1 archaeon | reverse complement strand
GGCCAGCTCATTAAAGAGGTTGTTGGAACAGGTAAGGGAGAAACATTATTCCACATTCAGGTTTTACTCCGAATCGGAATTCGGAAGGTCTGTTGCGGCCTTTGAGTCCGCACTTCGGGCGGAATTTCCTGACACTGACAGGATACTCCATACCGATGAGAATGTCCTGTATGTCCTCGAAAGGACGTGATTATCCCATCCGTGGATTCCTTGCCAAAGACCCTGATTATTTATATATCTTATTTTCGTACCATCTTCATGCAATCAAAATATCTGCTCCTAATCTTTGGAATTCTGGCGGTTTTTTCGCTCATTCCGGCCGTCCATGCGGCAACGCCGTCCATCGGACTTGAAGTGACGTACCCCGAGGATAACCTCAGCGTCAACCAGAACCGCTTCTTCCATGTCACGGCGAACGTTTCATGTTTCACATCCGACTGCGGCGACATAAACGTCAGCCTCGACCCATACCCGGCGGAGTGCTCGAGCTACACCGCAGTCGATTGGGATGCGAACAGCATATACCAGCCGTATACCACTGGCGATTGCTCCTCAGGCCTTACACCCGGGTGGTACCGCATGACCGGAACATACAAGGCAATTCCGACCCAGCGCTCTTACATCGATATGATATGCAATACCCACGCTCCCGGCTTCCTGGATTTCTCATACCCGACCGCACCCGGAGCAACGACAGCCGGTAACATCTGTTATCATTGGAACGGCAACACTTGCGAATGGTATAGCGCCGGAATTCAAGTGACGAACTGCGCAGGGTATTATGTATATTACCTGACCCCCTCACCGGTTTGCACACTGCATCCCTGCACGACGGATGCGATTGCCCCGCCACCGCAGGATAAATTCGGCCTGGTGAACGAAACACCTGGAGCGATACCCTTCTACACGAACCAGAGCAACCCCCGGACAATCAGCCTCAACACAAACCAGTCGCAGCTCGTTACCTTCTGGGTCAATGCCACGGGAGCACCCTGGGACTACCAGTTTTTCGCCTATGCAAACCTGACTGCGGACCCGACAATCAACAACCAGACACCCAACTGGACTGTTTCCATCTACCCACAGCCGCAGGTTGAATTCGTCGACCTGCCTTCCTCAGTGACCACTCCCGACCCGAGCGTCAATGTGACAATCAACCTGTCGACAGAATACTTCCTCGGCGCGCCCGAATCGGTGGACCTGGACTCGCTCTGGTGGAATGACGGGACAAGCAATCACTCCTATTCGGCGCCCGTGAACCATACCTTCAGCGTCGGCTCATACCTCCTCACGGCGTACGCGAACGATACCGAAGGCAACGTGTATTCATCATCAGAGACCCTTGACATCGGGCCGGTTGCCTGCGGCGATTCCGTATCTGACGATGTCGTCATGACCTCGAACCTAGACTGCAGCAGTTATTCAGGCAACGCACTCGTTGTCGATTCCGACAATATCCTTATCGACTGCGACGGCTACTCGATTTCCGGTTCAGGGAGCTATACTGGAATAAACCTGAACAGCCGCACAAATGTAACAATCAAGAACTGCAGCATTTCTAATTTCTATGACGGCATATACATGGGCTATACGGATGGAAGCCATATCCTGAGCAACAACATGTCGGACTGCTATTACGGCCTGAACATGTATTATTCCGATTTCAACGACATCATGTACAACAACTTCCTGGACAACGAATACGGCTTCTACCTGTACCAATCAGACAGCAACATGATTGGCCGCAACAACGCCAACGAAACCGGCACCATGAATTTCGGGGGTTCCTGCCCGTTCCTCTTCCTCGGAAACGGGGATGGATACGATTATTACACGGATTTGGCCGGGGAATCCCTAGGAGGCTCGAAGGCAGAGACGCCCCTCTATGAAGCGGGCATGTACGAGCTTGGCAATTTCGAATCCAAGGATGGAATATATAAGATGAAAATACGGGAAGTTATTCCGGAGTCGGACTTCGTCGACGAGCTGAAACTGGCGATAGTCGACGTTCCTGAGGGCTACGGCGTGCTGAACCAATGGCACAACACCTATTCCGACAATGTTGCGCCGCCCAAGGGCTTCATGACAATCAAGGACCCCAAAGCGCCAGTATCTGCGGTAGACAAATACGGGAATGACGTCCTTGAGGAAGTCTCCGGGAAAGACGGGGTGCCGCTTCCGATGCAGGGCAATGAGCCGAATTCCGTGATAGTGGATTTCGGCGCAATCGACAACCCGCAATACGCCAAGCTTGTCATCACGGGCTGGGCCGCATACGGGACCGATGCCGAATCCCCATACCAGAAGAACCTGATAATAGAGGCGATGGATGCAGACGGCGAATGGGCCGAGGCGAAGGCCTTTGGCAAGTTCACCGGAGACTCCAGGACCTTCGTCTTCGACATCGCAGACATCCTGAAGGCCAATGACACGCGCATGAGAATCAGCGCCGCATTCTCCAGAACAAACACCAATATACTAGACCAGGTGCTTCTGGACGATTCCGAGCCTGTGGACATCGAAGTCACATACGTCGACCCGAGCGTCGCTGATTTGCAATGGGGCGGCTCGACAGGAGTCGACTATGGCAACACCGAGCACAGGCACATAGTCACAGACGAGCAGCTCCCGGACGTGGAGCGCTATTTCATGTACGGCAACTTCACGAAGTATGGCGATGTGGGGCCGCTCCTTGAAGATGCGGACGACATGTTCGCGGTTATGAGGCACGGTGACGAGCTGAGCCTCGAATTCCAGGACATCGCCCCCGCCCCGGGCAAGGACAGGCACGCCTTCCTGCTGGCAGACGTCATGTACAGCATCAAGTACACGACCAGTAGGTTCGTATCGGATTCGATTGAGCCCATGCCCTTCCACGGCATGAGTGAATACCCCTACGGGGACAACGAATCCTATCCGGATGATGCCGAACACCGGGCATACCGCTCGGAATGGAACACGCGGAGCTACGAGGCTCCGGTAAAATACGGCGGCTCCCTGCCATATTCTTACAACAACACTGTCTTTGAGAACGTCATCATCGGAGACATGTACGCCACCGGGCTTTACCTCTACAACGAAGAAGAGACAAAGCTGCTCTACAACAATATATCCGGAGTCGAGGTCGGCATCGACCTCTACGATTCATATGCCACAGAGGTGACCGGAAACAGGGTCTTTTCCGAAGGCGGAAGGGCCCTCATCATCCACCAGGACTCGTCTGACAGCATCGTCGAGGACAACGTCTTCTATTCCGACAGCAGCGAATGGTGCAACTTCGACGGATGCGGCGCGGTATATCTCGGGAGGACCGAAGGCAATACGCTGGAAAGGAACAACCTGACTGGAATAAGCGGAAACGGGCTTGTGCTCGGGTATTCGGATTGGAACGATTTCACAGACAACATCATCGTTGCCACGGATGGAGAGTATGCCATTTACATGTGGGACAGCTCGGACAACAGCTTCCTCCATAACACCTTAATGAGCGATTACTGGGTCTATGACAATGGCGGGGACAATTCCTACAACGATGAGGACTCGGGGAACAGATATTTCACGGAGGATGGTACTCCTGCCGTGGCCATTTTCAATATCACAGACGATGATAGCAACGGCTGGGCTGATTCAGGAAGCGACATTCCCTTCAGCTGCGATACCGTGGGCGAGTGCGACTCGGCCTATTCCTTCTGGAGCGGCGACGGGGAGGACTGGCATCCGTTCGTTTCCGAAGTTGTTCCCGAATCAGGGGGAGACGACGACTCATCGCCAAGGACGCTGTCGCTGGGGCTTGAAAGCACATGCGACGGAAACATCGTTACGGTCGAGGGTGCAGGCGATGAGGCCCACGTCGTGGTCAAGGATTCCGGCGGCAACGTGGTGGCCGCTGGCCAGACCTCCGGGGATGGATTCACGTTCTCCGGATGCGGCCTTGAAGGCCTTGTGATAAAGGCGACCCAGTCGGGCTACCTGCCGGGAACCCTTTTGGGCGTGGACACCGTATCATGCGCGTCCTGCGGCCAGAATATGACTGGATGCGCGCTTGATTCCGACTGCCTCTCAAGCCAGAGATGCACTTCGGGGGTGTGCGTGAACGTGCCATGCGAATGCGGCGCTTATGAAAACCGCCAATGCATGCCATACGCCTGCTGCTCTGATTCGCAGTGCGCCGCAGACGAGCTCTGCCAGAACCACTTATGCGCGAAGAAGCCGGCATTCGAGTGCACCTCAGATGCGCAGTGCCCGGCAACGAAATACTGCGACAAGCCGACAGGAGCCGCGGGCGGCTCATGCAAAGATGTCACCGGACAATGCGGCCAGGTCGTGAACCACGCGTTCGTGCCATACGGCTATGAGTGCGGCACCGAAACCGGATGCCCCACATGCCCATCGGGTTCATCATGCGAAAGTCACGTGTGCATGGCGAAAAACGACCTGAGCTGCCCCTCAACGGGAATCGTGGGCGACAGGAAGACCTGCGCTGCGACTGAAAACAACCAGCCCTGCAGCCTCTGCGACTTCGTGTACACCGACCCAACCGGCAAGAACTTCATCGGAAGGACGGATGAGAATGGCAACTTCGATTTGCCCCTCAACATGCAGGGAACATACAGGGTCGCCCTCCTAAAAGACGGCGCCGTGGTCAAGGTAATCGAAGTGAAGGCCTTCCCGCAGGCGCAGCCGCAGGAGCCACAGAAGCCGGCGGCAACCGGGCCCGATATGGGCATGGTGCTGATGCTGCTCTTCCTCATGCTCCTGGTGGTGCTGGGCATAGTGTACTGGAGAAGCAGGGGGCAGAAGAAGAAATAATCTCTTTTTTCCCATCTTCCTTTATTTTTTGCATCCGCTCCAGCTTGGCTTGCGCTCGAAAGATAATCATTGGGTTGAAAACTGGCACAAAACCCGCGCCCTAAAAGCTGTCTATCTCGAGCGTCCCGTCCGCTATCGCACCGCTTATCGCCTTGCGTACGGTGTAAGCCATCCTAAAGTAGTTCTTGCGAAGCTCCGCCTGGCCTGCGAACGTTATCCAGTTGTCATTGCCCACCAGGGCATACGCTTCTGCTATATTGCTCACCGCGGCATCTCCGACATCCACAGCAACCGAAGGGGCCAGCTGGAGGAGGGACATCACTTCATCCTGAGTCCTGGGGTTGAGCCTGACCCCTTCCGTTCCGAATGTTTCGCGGATTATTGCGTGGATGGGGTGCTCCAGGGAATCAAGGGCGGCCTCGAGGCCCTCCATATCCTGCGTCCCGATGAATGCGGCATATGGCGGGGGCATTTTTTTCAGCGCGTCAAAGCCCTCCATATACTCGGAAGGGATTAGCGCCCGCATCCGTGCTGGGCATGTGGCGAGATAATCCAGGGTGCAGGCTATCTTGAGAATGCCCTCGGGAATGTCGCCCATATAGCTCTTGCCTGCCCTGCTCTGTGAGCGCCATTCGAGCACGGCTACCGGATACGGCTGGTCGTATTGCTTGTGGAGCAGGTCTATCTTTTCATCTATCATGTCGAGAAGGTCCTCGCCGGTCACTTCGTTTTCGAAACTGAATGATGTTTCCATCCCCTTGGCCAAATATGTGAAAATCCACTTCCCCTTGGTGCCATGCTCCAGCTCGCCGTCGAATGTCACCATCCTCCCGTCGAGTTCCTTGGAATCGATGCTGATGGGCGTTGGCGGGGGCCGCGTGGAGCGCCTTTGCCCGAGCCTCTGCACCCTTCTTTCCTCTTCGTCCACCTTACCAAGAGCCAGGTATGATAGGACGAGTTTTACCTTCGCGACGGGGTCTTCCGATTCCAGGATGGAATCGTTCAGCGGAACCCTGTTTGACGTGCCCATGCATTCCACGGTGAACATCGCTTTCCCTTCCGCTACCCTCTCCGCGGTTATCGTGGCATCGAGCCCAAGGTCGGCCAAAGCCATGACGAGGGCATCCCTTTTGGTTGCCGGTCTTCCGGTTGGCACTTCGTGCACAACCTGCGGGGCTGCCGTTGTCTCGGCAGCCTTCCTTTTATCGGCAATAGCCTGGGCCTGCACAATGAGTGCTCCCCTGAAATTCGCGATGTTGTTCCTTGTCGTGACTATGTCCAGAACCGTCTCGTATATCTGCCTGCTCTGGAGTATCTGGAGGGATTCGATTTCCTGCTTGCTCGTTATCGCCGGTGGGTTCTCCTCGTAAGCCTCGGCAACGCCCCTCAGGCCGCTGATAAGGGCTGAGCGTCCAGCAAATGGCTTGCCCTGGGCCGGCACCTCTTGGGGTTTGGGTCCGGCTAGCTTCTTCTGTGGCTCTTGCATCACATCACTATTGGGGGATAACTTTCAGTGATGTTAATTGTGTATTTTGTTATATATAAATGTTTTGTTATGCAATCAACCGCCGGATAAGGCATGGAAATTGCCATCATGGTCCCGGGTGAACTTATGGGACATGTTTATCTTGCAGATGAACTGTCCATCGTCGTTTCTCGTCAGCGGGGACCAAAGCCCCTTGTATACATGGCAATGCGGGCATGCCGGCATGGGTTGCACCTCTATCTATTGATTATTTCTTTCCTGGTCGAACCAACACATTTTCATGCAACATTTATAAGGTTTCTTTGCAGGGTGCCGGTAGCCGGACGTCCCTTCAAGCAGGTAATAGGTATATAATCAGTTTCGCACGCTACTACATCAGAGTGATGGTATGGAAAAAGGCCACATTGAGCTGGGAGAAATCCTGTTCGTCGCGCTGCTGATTATCGGTCTGGCAGCCGCGGTATTCATATTCACCGGGCAGAAGCCCGTATACCTGTCCGAGCCGGGCAATGCCACAATAACCGCTCCAAGCGAGCCATTGCAGGAAGAGACGCCGGTTCCGGGCAATTCAACCAATGCCTCGAAGCCACAACCCCCGCCCGAGCAGGTCGCATCCCCGGTCGTGAATGCTACGATAGGGTCAATCCTAGAGGACGGGCTTTCCCGGGCGGATTCAAGGTTCTATTCCAATGTCGAAACCGGCCAATACGACATCAACACGTACAAATGGACGATAGGGAAGCAGAATGATTCGCCAGACTCCATCCCGCTAACGCCGAATGACCTGCGCGCCCTCGATGTGCGGTTCAACAGCCACTATGTCGACAGCCTGCGCGGGTTCGCGTTCCGTGTTTATTCATACTCAGGCTACTCCAGCCCGCCAAAGATATACGGCGTTGCCGCCTTCATCTCGGACTCCAACCCGCTCAAAGGCTTGAACTCAACCATCACAATCCAATACGACCCGCATCCCGAAGGGTCACAGATAATAGAGGGCTGCAAGGTTCTCTCGGCATCCGAATTCGAGACTGCCGGCGGAACCCCGCTCGAGGTTTATGATATCGAATGCCAGGTAATGTATGGTGCTAACCCATGAAACTTTTACTGATATTGCTTTCAATCGGACTATTGTTTGCCGGATGCATAGGAAGCGGACCGTCGGTGCCGTCCACCAATCCGCCCAATGCCACCCCGCCCGCAGTTAATAACACCCCGAATGCCACTGCCCCGCCGCCTGCGGCGAACCAGACGTGCAGCGGGTATTGCATGGCACAGCCGCACATCCAATGCGTCGGCACCTGGAACATATCCGGCACATACCCGG
>JAGVPF010000120.1 GCA_020052325.1 archaeon | reverse complement strand
GTGAACACGACCTGCCCGCTGTTGAGGTATTTCAGGCCCTCGGTTTTCTGGATAATCTCCGCTTTGGGAGCGAGGATGCTTGAAACCGAGACGAGATTGAAAGGCGAGATTCCGGCATCGCGCAGCGCGAACTCGAAGGATGTGAGCTGTTCTGTCGCCCGGCCCACGCCCTTTGTGAAAAAAATCTTTTTAGGTATGAAATCCATGGAGAGGTTACTGTGGGGAGTGTTTTAAAAATCCGTGCCGCAGGGGCCGCGGCCGGAAATAACAGAAAGGAATTTATTACCAAACCAATAATCCCGGAGATACAGGGTGTCAGTATGGAATATCAGCAGAAACTGTTATTGGTCACGGCAATCCTTGTCGCGGTTGCCTTGTATATAGTATTCACTACAGTCCCGGCCCCCGGCCCGGAAAGCAGCAGGGAAGCCGAAGCGCTCCTTCTGAAATCCACGGGGTTCGGAAAGGGGCTGGCGGACTACGCATATTCATACAGCGACATGTCAGACGGGTACAAGACCTCGTATTCGCTGATTAGGGCCGGCGATGCGGGATTCGTCGAGATACGGAATCCGCTCTCGACAAAGAGGGTGTATTTGCTCCCCAATGACACCATATTCTGCATCCAGTACCCCATCAACGAGTCGTGCGTCTCGGTTGTGAACAACAGCGAGATGGGCAACTATATCAGTTTCGTGCAGTCGAAATTCTTCAACGACACGAACATCCTCAAGGCCGAAAGCGCGATGGAGGAGCTGGTGAAAAAGGGCTATCTTCGCGCCGAGCCGGCGATTGTGAACCGGACCGTGGGCACGGCCGCCTGCAGCCAGGTCCGGTATATTATAGACTACTCAAATGTCACGGTGGACGAGGCCGCCAGATATGGCATCGGCACGCAGTCGCCAAAGACGTACAGCCTCTATCGCTGCATTGATTCCGAAGGCGGGCTGGCCTATGAGACGAGCCTCGCCTACAGCGACAAGGGCGTCATGCACACCAAGCTTACATCGGTTTCGGCATTCAGGAAAGGCGCTGCAGCGATAACGCCCCCAGTGTCCCTTTCAGGCGATGCCATCGGCACCTTCAGGAAGGAGAGGGAGCAGCAGGTGAAGCTTGCGACCTGCCACACCGATAAGACAGGCCTGGAGAAGGACAAGTGCATCTCGGATATCGCATTCAACCTGAAACGCAAGGACATCTGCGAGCTTTCCGCATCCAAGAGGGATACGTGCCTCCTGTCCATCGTTTCACTGACGAAGGATGAGACGATTTGCCAGGCCATTTCAGATGCAGGCATGAAGGACAGCTGCTACATCGAGCTTGCCGGCGCTTACAAAGACAGCTCGTACTGCGCGAAAGTGGCTGATGCGTCCAAGGCCCAGTCCTGCCAGGATGCCGCAAAGCCGAAGCCCGTTTCCGGGGGCAACGAAACGTCGCAGAACACCACCGGAACGTCCGGGAGCGCGAGCGGCACCGTTGACATCGACAAGTTCCTTGATGTGGTGGACAAGGACGGCATGGATGATGGCAACGCTTCGGCGGGGAATGCAACCGCAGGCAACGAAACCCAGGGCGGAAACGCGAACCCGCCCTGAACCTTTTTCTTATCCGGATTTTCTCATCAGCATAAAGCGCGGGAAAAAGAGCGGTTATTAATATCCGCCCGGCAAACGCAATGGGATAACGATGAAAATTGCGCTGTTCACCGACACGTACCTCCCGCAGACAAACGGTGTCGTAGCGTATCTTTGCGATATCATGGGCGCCCTGTCCAAAGAGCATGAAGTCGTGCTTTTCGCCCCGGGGGAAGGGAAGTTTTTACACGAACGGGTTTCGAAAAATTTCAGCATATACTGGATACCGTCGTCGCCTTTTCCGTTCTATGAGAGTTACAGGGTCGCATCGATGGATTACCGGCACGTGAGCGCGCTCTTATCGAAGGAGAAGCCGGATATCGTCCATGCCCATGCGCCGATAAACCTCGGGCTTCAGGGCATGATAGCGGGCAAACGGAGGGGGGTGCCGGTCGTGGCGACGTACCATACGCATTACCCGGATTACGTGCCGCACCTGCTGAATGGGAAGCTCCCGTCCATCTTCGGGAAGGTCGGGAATCTCACGGCCAAGAAATTCGTGAAGCATACATTCGGCATGGCGGATATCGTCACAGCCCCGACAAGGGAACTCGTGTCAGAGCTGCGCTCGTACGGGATGAAGAACGTGGTGCCCCTCCAGAACGGGATATGCCTCCAGAAGCTGAAATGCACGGCAACGGAGGCCGCGCAGTTTCGCAAGACGCATTCAATACCCAAAGGCAGGAGGATTGTCGTCTATCTGGGCAGAATCAGCTTCGAAAAGAGGCTGGATAAGCTTCTGGAAGCATACGGGATGATTGAGGATGACGGCAAGATGCTGGTCGTTGCCGGCGGAGGCCCGTACCTGGAAAAAATCAGGGCCATTTCATCCTCGCTCGGGATAAAGAACATCGTATTCACCGGGTATGTGAAGCGGCCGGCAATCGCTTATGCAATCGCCGACGTATTCGCTTCGGCCTCCGACAGCGAGACTTTCGGGCTGACATTTGTCGAAGCCATGCATATGGGGCTGCCGGTGATAGGCGTCCGGAAATTCGGGGCAAAGGAGGTCATAACGGACATGAAGGACGGATTCCTCGTCGAACCGGGGGACACGAAAGCCCTTGCGCAGGCGATTCTGCGCCTCCTTGGGGATAAACGGCTGTGCAGCGCACTTGCCAGGGAAGGCAGGAAGACGGCCAGAAGGTTTTCGATTGAGAACAGCATGAAGGAGACTATCAAAATATATGAAAAGCTCCTGAAATCGCGGTGATTGCATATACATAATCGTCGGCGTCGACCCAGGCATAAAGACAGGATTTGCCATCCTTGACCTTTCGGGGAACCTTGTCGCAAGCGGGTGCGAGAAGGAAGCCAGCGACGAGAGGCTGGTCAAAATCATATCCGATGCCGGCACCCCGGTCCTGATTGCATCCGACACCCGCCCCCCGTCGCATTTTGTCCAGAAGATTGCCGCGAGGCTGAATGTCAGGGTGTTCTCACCGCAGGAAAGCATGAGCAAGCTCGAAAAGAGGCAGATTGGGGCGCATATCGAGGATGTCCATATACGGGACTCCTATGCCGCCGCGGTGAAAGCGTACAGGCGCTACCAGAACCGCCTGAGGCAGATAGATTCCATGCCCGTCGGGGCAAGGGGGCGGGAAGAGCTTAAAAAGATGGCAATATGCGGGCAACGGATAGCGGACGCCCTAAATGCAAACATTTAAATATCAAAAATGAGCAATAACAGGATTGTTGTGGGTGATGCCAGTGGTTCTCAGAAAGTCTAAGGTTAAAGCGCTCAAGGGAAAGAAGGTCGTAAAGGCCAGGAAGGCCAATGTTCCTGCCAAAATCAGTGCCAAGGAGAAATCCCCGAAAACGATCCTCAAGAAGCCCCTGAAAAAGCCCGAAGAGCCGCCTATGGCGGTCATCACGGCGGATACCGAATTGTTCATGCAGAAAGTCGGCAAGATCCTCGGTGATTCCAACGTCAGGCAGGACCTGATTGAGATTGGCGGGGAGAACGCCCTTGCCATCGTCAGGAACTTCTACGGCAACCACAGCGACGAGGAGCTCGCAAAGAAGCTTAAAATCAAGATCAGCGACGTGCGCGCCACGCTCAACAAGCTCCATAACGAAGGGCTAGTCAACTACATCCGCGAAAAGG
>JAGVPF010000137.1 GCA_020052325.1 archaeon | reverse complement strand
GACCGCTTGCCGTTGAAGAGGATTCGGAGCTTCCCGCCTTCGAGCACGTAATTCAGTGCATAAACTTTCTTGAACGCCGCGAATCCAGACCTCTCGTTGAAAAAAACGAACGAGCCGTCCTTCTTTTTGAACGTGAGCGAATTCTCCGAATCGTCCTTCCCCAACAGGTGCGCGATGCAGAAATCGTCGAAATGCTCCTCGCGCACCAGCTTGCTTTCCGGCAGCCGCCTTATGTCCGGAAGCGCAGCAGCGATAAAATCCCCGAACCCCCTGTCCGGCATGACCGCCGACGACTCGAACCAGTCAAGATAAACCGTTTTGAGAAATGCCACATCCCCGTCTTTTATCCCCTTGAAAAACCGCGCCATGAAATCCTTGAAAGAGTCCGCCATAACTCAATTACGCGGAAAGAATCCTAATTAACTTTCTTGTCCAGCTCTTTCCGCATGTCATGCTTCACTTCCTGCAAAACCCCGCCGATTCTCTCCTTGAGTTTCTCGAACCGATAGGCGAAAAGGAAGTCCCGTATCGGGAATGCGGCGAGTGCGAGGATTGCCAGGCCGGCGATGGTAGTAGGATGGTATTTCTCGATAATCTCCGGAGTGAACCATGGTTTTAGGACGGTCACAACCGCTGTTGCGATTTGTGCGGCGAGCAATGCGCAAGACACTACCAACCCTCGCCTGCTCCTGCCCTTGACATTCTGAGCCAGGCTGACGTCCGAGTGCTCGTCCTCGAGCCGCGCTTCGATCTTTTCAACATGCTCGATGATGCGCCCGGCTTTCTGGGCCCGCACTCCCTCGGGAATAGTTGGGAAGTGCGCAAGCTCGCGCTGGATTCTTTCAAGGCCGTTTCCTGTCCGGAAAAGCCCGAATGAATTCGCGCTCCGTACCGCATCGCTGACTTTCATCAGGCGCCGGTAGCGCTCCATGCTGCGGGCTGTCCTATCCATGTTTATTATTAATGGTAAAATGTGTTTATAACCCCTCTTAAACAAGCGGAAGGCCGCCCATCAGGAGAAGCAGGCCGATAATCACGACCATGAGCCCCATCGCCCTGTCGAATACCGCCATCTCTTTCCCGTGCTTCTTTATGAATTCCGCCGCCTGGGCTGCGAACGCTCCGGTCACCACGAACGGGAGCCCTAGCCCGCAGGCGTAGGAGAAGAGCAGTGCGGGCGCATCCTGCGGCGCAGAAACCGCAAGCGCGATGACGAACGCGAGGAACGCCCCCATGACAGGCGTCCATACGATGGCGAACACCGCCCCTATCGAGAACGAGGCGAGCAGCGACGCGCTTTGCGGAATCTTCAGCCCTTGGCGACTTTCAAAAAAACCCAGGCGAACGAATCCGAGTATGCAAAGCCCGAAAAGGATGATGAGCGCCCCGCTTATCCTGCTGGCGACCAGGAGCATCTCCCCGGTCAGGTGCTGGAGTATCGTTCCGAGCGCGTAGCCGAGCGCCGAAAGCGCGAGCGCAAGGCCGAGCACGAACGCGAGCGTGTTGGCGAGTATCCGCATCCTCGATTTTTTGGCATCCTGCGACGCGACGCCGCTGATGTAAGCGAGATACGTCGGCACCAGCGGAAGGACGCACGGCGAGGCGAATCCGGCAAGACCTGCTAGGAATGCCGCAAGAAGGGAAATCTCTGCCATGCACGGAATTCCGGAGCAAGGATTAATGAGCTATCGAGTTGGCGGCTCCGTTCTCCTGGGGACAATCTCGCTTGGGGGAACGGGCGGCGCGACAATCCACTCCTGCGTTGCCGGGTCCTGCCTCACCCATCCGGTAGTAACGTACCTGTTCATGAACCTCTGCCCCTCGGGCGAGGCGAAAGCGCGGTATATGTCCGGGTACTGCGTGGTGTTCGGGAAGTACGGCCCGTAATTGGGCATCAGCAGCGCCTCGCGCCCTTCACCCAGGAACATGTATGCATCCCGGAGGTTCGTTGGCATCTTCATCCTGATTGGCTGCTCGGGGCGGGAATAATTCATGTTCGGGTCGCGGGGCCCCCGCTGCCTCCTGAGCGTTTCTTCATTCGATGCGGTGTTTATTACCGAGTTCGTCATGGAAGTGAGCAATAGTGAGAGCGCATCGCAGAACTTCTGGCTGTAGCCCATCCTCCGCAGGTACGCCTCGGATTCCCTTGACAGGCTCACGGTCTGGTGCACGTGCTCGAGGGGCTTGACTGCTGTGCTCGTGTACACCGCATCTGGGATTTTAGTGTAGACTATCGTCACATTGTCGTCCTGCTCCACCCTTGCCTGCGCCATGGCCAATATCCTGCCTGCAACGTCTTAAAAGAGCATGCGTTATAAACATTTCTTTCCAACTTCTATAATGTGATTAGATGAGGCGCAGGATAATCCAGAATCCAGACAAGCCCGAAGGGAAATTCGGCATGGTCCTCGACGAGGGGCACCGGAACGCGTTCCGGGGGAAGAAAATCGCCATCTTCGTGGACGGCTGCGACCACGCCGTCGAATCGTTCCTGCTCCAGCAAACCGTCTTCGAAACCCTCGGCGCCGAGGGCCAGGTGGTCAAGTATTCCGAGCTTTTTTCCGGCGCCTCTGTCCAGGCGGATTTCATCCTCCTTAGGAGCTCGAGGAATTTCGGATTTGAAAAGGAAGCGCTGAAAACCGCGCTCGAGCGCCTCCGCAAGGACAACCCCGGCGCGCTGATAATCCTTTGCGCATACGACCCGTCCGTGTTCCGGTTCGCCGAGCCTTTGGCGGCCAGCAGGCTGGTCGATGTCCTTGATGACACGCTGGTGGGCAGCGATTTGCGCCTGATTGTGGATGCCGCAAAGGCGAAGATGGCAGGTGGCGGATAAATGGCCGGGCAGAAATTTTCCGATGCGGCTCCTTCGGGGCACAGGCCTGGTTTCGGCGACCTGAACCAGAGCATGGGGATGCTTGGGAATGCGATGAGTGGCAAGACGATAGTTTTCGTCGTGGACTGGAGGGACATCAAAGTGGAATCATCAGTCCTCAAGTACGCCCTTTTCGAGCAATGCGGCGCCGGAGAGAAAAGCGGGACTGTTTCGACCGAGGATTTCCTTGCCAAATCGCCAATCGAGGCCGACGTTCTCATCCTGCGCAGCTCGCGCTATTACGAACAACGGACATCCGAACTCCTGGGCGCGCTGGAATCCTTCCGGAAAGCGAATCCCAAATGCGCGGTCATCCTATGCGCCTTTACGGGCTCGGTGGTCAGGGCCGCCGGGCCGCTCCTCGAATCCGGCGTGGTGAACTGCATCGATTCCTACCCTCCGAATGATTTCGAATTGCTCCGCAAGGCGGCGGATGTGCTGGAACGGCTCGCTTCTCAGTAGATTTATATCCCTTGACTCCCCTTTCCTATCCATGGCAAAAGCCGCCAGGAAAGCGCAGGTGAAAAAATCCGGGCCAAAACCCGTGAAAACCTCTTCGAAAAAAGCCCCAAGGTTAGCCGGGGCAAAGGCGGTGTTGAAAAAGGCGGCGATGAAAAAGGCGCCGAAGAAAAAGGCCAAGCCGAAACCCATCCTGAAAAGACCGGCGGCACCGGCAAGGCGCCCGAAAGCCGTTCCGGCAAGGAAAAAAACGATTCCCCGGAAAAAAACCCCGGCGAACAAACCGCCCGCCCGGAAAACGGCCCGAAAAAAGCCGCAGCCCGCGGTGAAAGAAAAAATTACAGCGCCGCAGAGGCAGCTCCTTGTCGTTGAAGAGAAAAAAGCGCCGATGGTCGTTGGACCGTCCATGCCCCCGGCCATAGTCCCCATAATTGCCCCAATCGTTTCGGCTCCGCAGGCGCAGCAGGCCGCGCAGCCTTCGGCCCCGCCTCACATTGATGCGAGCAGCCATGACGACGGGCCCCTTGCCATCCTGCTGGCCCCCGCACTAGACATGCTTCCCGAATGGGAGGACCGCCTGCGCCTGCGGCGCGCGATTTTCGAGGACGGGCTCGCATTCTACTCGCTCGGGCGTGGCTGCCCCGAATACCACGAGGCTTCTATTGCCCTGTCGAAATCGGGCAAGGACGCGCATGAGGATGTGCAGGGTTATTTCATCGTCTGCCTCAAAGACCGCTCGGGAAAGATGGTCGGCGCCATGGACGGCCACATGCTGGAGAACGGCGTGATGGCGGTCGGGCGCTCCTTTGTGAAGGGGGACAAGCGCAGGGAGATGCACATCCTGCTCTATTCCGCGGCGCTTTCCGGCCACCAGCCCTCATACATACTCCTCTCGATGAAGAAACCCCCGCTGAGCGTGGATTTCGCAGCGAGGCTCATCCTCCTCGGGCGGGGGTTCGGGTTCTGCGCGCTTCCGCTCCAGAAAACCGACATGATGTTTTTCATCCGCAGGGTGAAGCGCGAGCTTGACCCGATAGCTACCGGGCAGGAGCTGGCCAAAGCGCTGTCGAGCGTGAAGCCGCTTATGGGGCTTGAAAAGGAAATCGCCGAACTCGAATCCAAAGGCGTGGTCCCGCTGATTTCCCTCCCAACCTCCCCGGATTCGAGGGAGCACCTGCACGAGCTGCGCGATGTCGTCCTTGGACTTGGCATAAGCGCGCCGGATCTGGAAACCGTGCTTGAGAAGCTGCGCGTCGAATACATCCTCCAAAGGAAAGACCTGACACCCGTACTCTTTTTCTGATTCATTATTAACCTGAAGGCGCACACCCATTTCCATGAACAAGGCCGCCGCCCTCTACCGCAAGCTGCTCTCCGAATTCGGACCCCAGCATTGGTGGCCTGCGGACACGCAGTACGAGGTCGTCGCCGGCGCGCTCCTAACTCAGAACACCGGCTGGGGGAACGTCGAAAAGGCGATTGCGAACCTGAAAGCCGCCGGCAAGATGTCGCCCCAAGCAGTGCTCGACACCCAGATCAACGAACTGGAAACACTCATCCGCCCCTGCGGCTTCTTTCGCCAGAAAGCATTGCGGCTAAAACTCCTCACGAAGAAATTCATCGGGATAAAGGCGCGCGGCTCGCCGCCCACGCGGGACGAGCTGCTGGATGTCGAGGGTGTCGGGAAGGAGACTGCGGACTCGATACTCCTCTATGCGTTCGGCCTCCCCTATTTTGTGGTCGACGCGTACACCCGCCGCTTCTGCGCGCACCACCGCCTTTACGAAGGGAAGGAATACGACGGCTATCGCTCATTCTTCGAGTCGTCATTGCCAAGGGAAGTCCCGCTATACAAGGAGTACCACGCGCTCATCGTCGAATGGGGGAAACGGCAAAGGAGAGCCGGGAAAAACAAAACGGCAAGGGGGATAAAACGGCAAAGAAACGAAGGGAAAACGAAAAAGTGAAGCGAAAGAGAGAAAAGAAAATGGAACGTATCGGCTGGAAAATTCAGCCGTGCAGAAGCTCCTTGATGTGGTGGAAAAGGCCTTTCTTCCCGGCCTTCCTCTCCTCTTTTTTAGGCCCGGGTTTCATCTGCGCCGCCTTCTTTTCCATTTTCTTATCTGCGGCCTTTGGCTTGGCGGCTTTCGCTTCCGTCTTCTTCGCCTTCACTGTCTTCGCCACGGCCGGTTTCTTTGCAGCCTTCTTCTCCGCTTTGGCCGCGGGCTTCATCGGGGCTTTGGCAGAAACTATGGCGGCTTTTTTCTTTTCGGTCTTTTTCCTTATGCTCCTGACGCTTTCAAGAAGCTCATCATACACCGCCTCGCGGTTGTTTTCGGCAAGAAGTATGACGTCCCCGTTGACCACGTACCTGGCAGCGAAGTCCTCGTGCAGCGAGGCGATGAGCGGAGTGTCGGAATCCAGGATGCGGTCGAGAAGGTCTGCGAATTTCATGCTTTTCAGTTCCATCGGGCCGATCTCGTCTATGATGACGACGTCGTAGCCTTCGAAACCCTCCATCGCCGGGACGGCGACGCTCTCGAACGATTTCACGTCCACGTGGTATTTGCTGACTTTCGGCCCATCCGAATTCATATCTGCAAGCCTGGCTATCCCGCCGGTGCCGATGTCCTTGACGTAGAACCCCGTCCTCGTTCCATGGTGCTTGTCCTCCGGGCTTATCAGCCCGCCCACTTTCAGCCCCTGTGCCTTTAGCGCCTTGATGAGCCGCCGGAGCAGCATCGTCTTTCCTGCCTTGGGCAGTCCTGTGATGAAAAAATTCTGTGGCATAATGATGCCGACTCCGGCAATTTATATAAACATGCCGCAGCCGTGCCGGAACGCGCTTCCGCCCCGGGCCGGTGATATTTGCCGTATAAATAAAAAGCGATTCCCCCCATCCCTAGTATATGTTACGCGTCACGTTCCTTGGCACATCCGGCAGCACCCCTACGGTAGAGCGCGGGATGCCGGGCCTTGCGATAAAATACGAGGGCGAGCTGATGCTCTGGGACTGCGGCGAGGGCACGCAGCGCCAGCTCATGCGCTACAAGGTCGGCTACGGAAGCATCGACTCGATATTCATCTCGCACCCGCACCTCGACCATTACCTCGGCCTCTACGGCCTCCTCGAAACGCTCAAGCTTTCTTCGCCATCCCCAAGGCCCGTCCGCCTTTTC
>JAGVPF010000010.1 GCA_020052325.1 archaeon | reverse complement strand
GTCAACATCAAGAACGAGGATGTCCTCCGGTACACCTTCAGGGATATCGTGCAAAGCGCGAAAGGGAAGAAAGTCGAGGGCGTGCTCGTCCAGAGCATGGCCAGGAAAGGGGTGGAGCTGATTATCGGCGGGAAAAAGGACCCGCAATTCGGCCACATGGTGGTCCTGGGCCTTGGCGGCATATACGTCGAGATTTTCCGGGACATAAGCGCCAGGATTTGCCCGCTGACGGCCGCGGATGTCGATGAGATGGTTTCCGAGCTTAAAGTCCATCCTCTTCTCGAGGGGGCGCGGGGAAAGAAGCCCATAAATAAGAAAACCCTGGAGCAGCTGGTGCTCAGGGTGTGCGCGTTCATGCTTGAGGAGGACCTGAAAGAGATGGACCTCAACCCAGTCGTCTTCGATGAGAAGGGCTGCGACATAGTCGACGCCAGATTCAGCAGGTAGTGCTTATGAGAAAAATTGTCCAGAACCTGAAACACGTGTTCAGCCCGCACTCGGTGGCGATTGTCGGAGCTTCCGAAACACCGAACAAGATAGGCAACGTCCTTCTGAGAAATTTCCTGGATACGAAATTCCCGGGAAAGTTATACCCGGTGAATCCGAAATACACGGAGCTTGTCGGCCTCAAATGCTATCCGAAGGTCAGCGAAATCCCCGGAAAGGTCGATTGCGTAATCATAGCAACGCCCGCCGAAACGGTCCCGGACATAGTGGAGGACTGCGCAGGGAAAAAGGTGGGTGGTATAATAATACTGAGCGGCGGCTTCGAGGAGGTCAAGAGGAACGACCTTGCCGAAAGGATCAGGAAGATTGCGGTGGAGAACGACATGCCTTTGATAGGCCCCAACTGCCTCGGTGTTTTCAACCCATACACCAAGGTGGACAGCATATTCCTCCCCAGGTACAAGCTCGAGCGCCCGAAAGCGGGCGGGATAGCGTTCATCACCCAGAGCGGGGCGGTGGGTTCGACGGTGCTTGATTTGGGCGCATACTATGGCCTGGGCGTTTCGAAATTCATATCCTACGGGAATAGCACGGTCCTTGACGAAGCCGACTATCTGGAGTACCTCGTGCACGACAAGGAAACTGATGTGATAATACTATACATCGAGGGAGCCAAAGACGGACGGAAGCTTCTTGAGACCATGAAGAAAGTGAACAAGGTGAAGCCGATAATCGCCCTGAAAGCAGGGCGGGGGACCGGCGGGCAGGCGGCGGCCAGAAGCCACACCGGGAACATCGCTGGAAGCTACCTCGCCTACCAGGCCGCTTTCAAACAGGCGAAGGTGACGGAAGCCGAAGGCATAACCGAGGTTTTCGACTTCGTCAAGATATTCCACCAGCCCAAACCCAAGGGGAACAGGATAGCGGTGATAACAAACGGAGGTGGTGTCGGCGTCCTGACTGCCGACAGCATCGAAAGCGAGGGTTTGGCGCTTGCGGTTTTCAGCGAGGATACGAAAAAGGAGATGGCCAAAATCCTTCCGTCATATGGAAATGTCGCAAACCCGCTTGATTTGGTGGCTGATGCCGGTGTCGAAGCTTACAGCAGGGCGATTGACATGATGATGAAGGATGAGAATATTGATGCGCTCCTGATTGTGGTCCTTACGCAGACGCCCCCGATAGATGAGAGGATAATCCATGTCCTGACCAAGGCTTCGGATGAGCGGAAAAAACCAGTGGCGGTGATTTCCATCGGTGGCACGTACACCGAGGCTTATAGGAAGATACTTGAAAGCAAGGGGGTCCCGAGCTTCAATTCCCCGGCTGCGGCGGTCAAGGCGATGGGAAAACTGATTATGTATGCGAAATACTGCGAGCAGCTGAAAAAGCAGAAGGGATGAAAGAAAGGGTGGGGAATCGGAAGGGAAGGATAGTTGAATACAAACGCCCGCAGACGCTGTTTTTTGCCCAGCCCAACCTCGGTTGGCGCTGGGGAGGGGGAGGAGTATACTTCTACTAATAAATGAGTGTTGTTTGTTTATTAAGTTATGTAACTATAGATACATAACATGAAGGGAAATCGATTCGTTCTCTTCTGAACCGCAATTCGCTTCGTGGCGATTTGGTAAATTATTTTAGCTGATTCAGGGTCTGGTTTCCATGTTCGTCTTGTACATCTATGATTTGAAGGCGAAAAACAAGAAATCGTTCAACAGGACTAAACGCCTGTTCTATTACCATCTCAACCGCCTGCCGCTGAAAAAGGACGTCTGGAAGACTAAATCGGCTTTCGCAGTGGAAACAAAACTGGAAAAAACCATGGACGGATTCTTCAAAAGGTTCGGCAAGTCTGTGATCGTATATAAGGCCCACATCGAATCCATCGAACTTCTCAGCTAACCCTTCGATGATTAGTGGAAGTGAGGGGGGTGTCTATACCCTCAGCTCGCAGATGTAAACGTCGAAATCCAGGCCCATCTTCTCAAGAACGTCCTTTCTGATCCTGCCGAATATTCCAATCTCCTTGCCGCCCGAAACCACCGCGCATGACATGTCCGGTTCGAATAACTGCATGGACTTTTTCGTAAGGCCGAATTCAATCCCCTTCTCAAAACACAGCGTCTGCAGGAACCCCCTGGCATGGGCAAACTCGACTTTCTTGTCCATAAGCCCGAAAGCCAGCCGGTTGGTGCTTTTTTTGCCATCGCGGACGATGCCGATTTCGTAGAATCTCTGTGGCAACCCCTTCATCTTGTTTATCCGGAACGTATCAAGCATGTCAAGGACGAGGGTCGGCCTCACAACCGTATAATCGACAGTCCCCGGATTGGATATCTCGGCAACCCCCTGGGTGCTGCCTATCCGGCCCAGCTTTTCCTTGTTTGTGAGGACGAATGACTTGGCCTCCATGAATCCCATACCGCGCATAATCTGGTCGGCAGCGTCATACGTGGAGATGATGCTTCCAGGAGAGAAGAAGTCCGGGATTGAAGCCTTGAAATTATTATATCCGTAAGCGATGGCAATATCTTCGACTATGTCGACCAGCCCCATGACGTCGGCCCGGTATGGGGGCACATCTACCTTCCCTTTGGCGTATGTGTATCCCATTTTGGTCAGCAGCGCGCCAATCTGCCTCTCGCCCAGCGTGATTCCGAGCAACTTGTTCACCTTCTTCAGGTCGAGGCCCATTTTTTTCGTATGCAAATCGGGCGAGGCGAACCGTTCCTTTCCATACTCCATGGTGACCTCGAGCACCTGGCCGCCCATATCGGCGAATGTGCAGGAGAGTATGTTCAGGGCCGCCTTGCACGCATGCATGTCGGTGCCCGAGACCTCGATGAAAAGGTCCTTCGTATCAACACCCACCTTTCCGGTTTCAGCCGAGTTGACTATCGGAATAAGCGCCATGACCTTATTGGCGGCGTCAATGAAGACTGGGTACTTGTCATGCCCCTTTATGAGGTGGCCGTACTGCTGGCCTTTCTTGTGGTTCTCAAGGATGTCTCCCGCGTCCATCTCCCTGTCAAAGTCGAGCGGAATATACCTGATATCGGCCGGTTTCATCGTTGTATACCTGACCGGGAACCGTATCGCCTCAAGCGGATAGAGGCCCAGCCCGAATCTCTTGACCCGGCGCCCGAGCGTTGCGAGCAGCTTTTCCTGCAAAAGCATCATGTCGCGTATCCTTTCGTCGTTCAGCTTCAGGCCGACGACTACGGCACAGACGGTGAAAGGCCTGATTTTGGCAACCGAGCCGTCCACCGTGACCAGGTAATCGGACTTCCTTGTTTTATATTGCGGCAATTCATTGAACAGGTAAGCCCGGAGCGCCCTTGCGAGCCCTTCCATGGAATACCAGTCGGGGCGGTTGGGTGTGAGCTCTGAGATTATCTTGTCGACCTCGGGCTCATATTCGGACGGCGCACCCAGTTCGCTGAGCGTGGCCACCATCTTCTCGCGCGGTATGTCGACCATTTTTTTCATGTCCGAATAGGCGAATTCAACTACAACCATGTCCTCACTTCCTGGATTCCGGGCGCTTGGCCTTCTCCGAGCGTTTTACCCTTCCGGCCATGTTCCCCACGTACTCGGTATTGT
>JAGVPF010000147.1 GCA_020052325.1 archaeon | reverse complement strand
TCTTGAGGGCCTATTGCGGCGTCCGCTTCCGCCTCCCCCTCTTCCCGGATGATTATGTCCCGAATGCGGAACCAGTTGGCTGAAATGGTCCCCTCTCCAGCCGCCATCATCGATTCGAACACGGGCACCGGCCCCATCACCTTTGTGGAAAGGGCGGTAGCCTCGGAAAGGCCGGAGTAGCCCCTTAGCGTATCCCCGTTTCTCGTCGCAGGTATGATTTTTCTGCCCGAGAGCTGCGCAGGGATATCGGCTGCGTTCCAGTAAATGGTATACGCCCGGCCGGGCCCGGCCCTGAATGCGGGGCCGGATTGCGCAATAATGGCCTGGCCTTCTGCTTCCGTCAAAGGCACGATGAATACCTCCCGGCCGTTCGGGAAGTGCTCGAGGACCGATTCCGACCACCCCCCCGTCCGGACGGTCTCATAGCTGGGCATCATCAGGGCGCGGCCGTCCTCGAACCGCACCGGCGTATGCGCCTCGCCGTTGAAATTCTGGCCATGGAACGTGATTCCTTCGGTCCTCAGCTGCTGTATTCTCCCATCGTCAAGGGGTGAGCCGAATCCTACCGAGCCTCCGGCATTATCGTTGAAACTGCGGATTATCGCAGCCTGGTATTCCGGATTCGATCCGAAATCATTCATCCATCTTTGGAGGCCTGCCATGAACGGGCCGGGATTCTCCGGGGTTCCGAACGCCTCGGATACTATCTCCTGGACCGAGACGAACCTCGGCTGCCTGCCTTCGGATGCGGCAAGCTGCCATTCATATGCGTTCCTTTGCCTTGCCAGGCTTATGAAAAGGCGGTGAAGGTCCTGGTCCCCAAAGCGCTCGCGCATGAATGTCAGGTCAAAATGGCCGGAATCGTCCAATGCGGCAATGTATGAGCCCGAGGTATCATTGTCTATCCCGCCAACCGAAGGCATCAATATCCTACCACTGGAATCCATGCTTAGCTGCCGCGCTTGAACAGCGCCGGGCACGGGCTCTATTGATATTATCTGGCTCATGGCATCCCGCTGCGCGCGGTAGCCCCAGGCCGACAAATCCGCATCCGTTGGGTCGACAATCTCGAGCAGCATCCCCCATGCGTTGAGCTCGTGCCGGTCGTATGTTCCTATGGCGAACGAGCCGGTCATCATGTATCCCAGCTCCTCATAGAATCGCGAGCGCTCGCCGATGTCGTTGCTTGAAAGCAATCCGAACATGGCCGAATCCGGGGGCAGATCGCCTATGGGCGCGGCTTCGATGGTTCGGACCTCCACGGTCCTGCCGCTTATCGGAAGGAATCCGCTGAAAGAGCCCATGTTGGCGATTAAGCCGTAGCGGGACTCGAGGCCGTTTGGAAGCGTGTACTGCAGGCCCGTATGCCTTCTGGCCGCGGCCCGTGTGGCGATATCCACATCCTCATGGCTTGTGCCCAGCCCCCTCTGGTGCCGGAGCGACTCTATTTCGCCGACCATCCGGCTTTGTTCAACGCTCAGGCCCTCCCCCGCGCTGAACCTCCTGTAGGCTTCGGCATATTGCGGAATAATCGAGCTTTCCTGTGCAGCATCCGCTGTAATCACGCCGGGCGCCGGGATGCCGGAAAGGATGCTGTTCTCAGAACCCATCGTATCCGGCCGCAAATCCTGCCGCTTAAGGAACAACACCATCGGCTTTCCAGTTACCGGATCGATGATGTTCAGCTCGATTCGGTAGGCGCCCACGATTCCGCTAAGGTACCTCACTGACACAATCCTGGCGTCATACTGCTGGCGGATGATTCCCATAAGGTCCCCGGAGGCAAGCATCCCGAAGAGGAAATTGTCATCCGAGAGCGAATCGAATTTTGCATAATCGGCAGAAAGCATGTGCGCGTCTACCATCTGCGTACGCTCGGCCGGGCTCCTGCCAATCCAGGAAAACGGCGTGAAGTCAATTCCCAGCTCCACTGCCGCCACCGCATGCCTTGCCGCGGCTATTGTGGGGGCGTTCATGTATTCCGCGCTGAGGGTTCCCGGGGGAAGGCCGTAATCCGCCTCGATGCCGGCTCCCCCCCGCCCGTTCATTGCGCGGAATTCGGTCAGCCACATGGCTTCCACGTGCCTCCCTTTCGAATGCAGGTAACCAATGAATTCATCCTGCCTCTCGGTTGGCAGGAGCGCAAACGAGTCCAATGCCCGGGCTTGCTCCTCGGTAGCAGCCCGCCCGCCCGCCATGCGCTCCAGAGTGGAGCCAATCGCAGCCAAGGCCGCATCCGGAGCCTGTGCAAGAAGCGAATCCGGAACTCTCCCATCCAGCATTCTCGCGGCGGTACCAATATTGCCGCGACGTAGCTGGTCTATCACGGGCTCGAAACGGATTGCAAGCTTTTCGTGCATGGCGCCGTTGGCAAATGCGAGCAGAAGCGCGTCGGCTCCGGGGTTCCTGTATGGTTCGCCGGCAAGCTGCTGCGAATTGGTGCGGACGAGCGTTGCTCCCTCTGCGGTAAGCCTGACCACATATGGCGTTCCGTCTTCCGCAAGCACGGAGACATCGAGCGCCCCAGGGGCGTCATGTGCCAATTCCACATGGTCGATTTGGTCCTCCAGGCGCAGCGGCGCGCCTCTTTCAAGGGCCCTTCTCGCCATCGCCGCGTGTCCGTAGTCCTCCGCGTCAGGCTCCTGCCTTCCGTTCTGGGTTGCGCGGGTGTGCGCGATATCATAAGCGAGGGCATCGAGGGGGTCCGAGGGCCTTTGCACAAATGACGCAATCCTCGTTGCCTCCTCCATTCCCTTTACCGCATCGAGCGCTATGAATAGCTGTTGCCTGATTGCACGCGTTTCAATGAACCTGACATAATCCGGGTCGGCAAGCAGCATCTGGAGCGCGGCCCTGCGTTCCGGCGCTATGTCCGCAAGGCCCTTCGTGCCCGCGTGCACGGCGCTGATGTCCTCAATCAGGCTTACTGCGGTTTCGAACTCGGCCCTGGTCATTGGCATGTCGTTAAAGGAAAGCTCGGCGCCTGCCGGGCGGCCCCGGTCGAGTATCGCAGTATACGTCGCAAGTAGTTCGGAATTGATTTGCATCTGCTGTAAGGGTGCGGGTTCGGCGGGCGTTGAAGATTCGGCCTGTGGTGATGCGTCTCGACCGAACACGTGTGTTGGCCTTGCTTCGAATTCCGATTCCGGCTCCGCCTGAGCATCCCTGTGGAAGGTCACCCTGGCCCTTTCCTGCCCTTCAAGGGATGCCGCATCAACTGCGACGCCGTCGATATAAATTTCATGCGTTTCAGCATACCGGAACGCGATTTTCATCCCGTTGTATTCCAATGATTCCGCTGCCTTGTCAGCGCGATAAACCTGGTATAGCGCACCGTCCACCGTGGCGTCCGGCTCGACAACGCGTCCGGCATTAGCCCGCCCTTCGAGGCTGACCTCCACTATGAGGCGGCCGTCGGGAGCCTCGCCGAAGGTGTAATGGTTGACCCTTTCGCATCCTGCAAAGTGCGGCCATGTTGTTTCGTTGAGGGTTCTTAGGAGCGATACTGCCAGCGCGGCATCTTCTGGCGAGCCGCCTTGGACAAGCAGCCCCGGGTCGCTTGAGGTGCCGATATACTTCTCCCTTATGGGGTCGAGCACGCGCGTTCTCCATGCTTCGACCGTTTCGCCTGGAAGCTGCCTTAGCCTGCTTTGCGGGTCGTTCCTTGCCTGGCCGGCCTGGTACATCTCCTGAAGGACGGTTAGCATTACGGCGTCGGTCTGGATCTTCCTCATGCGCCCGGATGACATGTCAAGATTGTCTGCGAGCCGGACGGCAAAGAGCAGGGGATGCGTCGATTCGCTTGCGGGCATGTAGCGTGAATCGGCGGGATTCTGCCCGGGCTTTGGCGGCTTGTCCTCTCCGTGCCTGTCTATCGCAAGGCCTATTTCGCGTATCTGGGGGGAATCTGATTCGAGCCCAAAGAGCGCGGCTGCGGCATCTCCGAATTCCTCCTCGAACATCCTTGCGCCCTTGACTCCGTGGATGCCTTTGTTTTCAGTAGGCGACAAGTCGCCGTATCCTATATCATGGAGGAGGGATGTGAAATCCAGGGCGGCCAGCGCACGGGCTTCGGTCCCATATTGGGCGACAAGCCGCTCCCTCAATGCCGCAGACTCGCGGAACATCTGCCTTGAAATCCTGAACACTTCGTATGAGTGCGCCCAGCCGTGCGGGGTGAAGGACAGGTTCGTGTCGCTGACATCCTGCCTGGTTATCGCCGCCCACATCCGGTCGATGAACGCCTGGACTTCGGCCTCCCTTCCGGGGAAAGCGGCGTTGTATTCTGAATATAGGCTGGCCTTTAACGACTGCATCTCGTAGTATAGCCCGACTCTGCGAAGAGTGTCCTCCCTGTTCCACATGAATTTATCGTGCATCCGGGCATCGAGGCCGAACATCCAGAGCAGGGCGCGGCCCTCATCCCGGTTCGATAGGAATTCCTCAAGCGGCCTTGCCGATGCATCACGCGGCTGGCCGGCCCGCGCATCCCCCTGCAATGCGAACTCCCTCATAACCAGCACTCCTGTCAGCGTGTCGCGGATGTTGGCATCGCGAATTGCCGCCACCCTCTGGAGTTCGCCCACTGGCGCATCGGATGCGAGGATGTCGAAATACCCGCCGCGCTCGAGGAGCGCGGGGAACTCGTTTCCAGCCCTCGCTATGAGCAGTATCTCGCCTTCGCCTGCCGTTTCCAGGAAGCGCGCGGCGTTTGGATTCCTTTCCGCAAGCTGAAGCAGCATTGCGAAGTTTGCCCTTGCGGATTCCGCCTGTGCCGGAACCAGGTTCTCGATGCTCCGTAGTATGCTATCGGTTTTTTCCACCCCTGCCCTGGAAATTAGCGAGGCCAGCGCCACCCTGTCCTCCGATGTTGGCTCGATTGTCCGCTCTTCGACAATGTAAGGCAGGAGCATGTCATCCATCAGCCTGCCGACCCTCTCTGGAATCTGCGGGAAGCCCGACAGCGTCCGGCCGCTGAACACGTCGTCCGCGGCCTGGGCAATCGGATTGTCCAGAACCTGCTGCCTCGTCCTTCCATTAGTATAATCCCTCGGGGCGTAGCCTGCATCCGGAACCCCAAACATCTCCGGGGCGCTGGGCGCAGCGCGGCTTTCCTGGACCCGCACAACCCCGCTCCGCTGGAGCGGGTCGATTACAACATAGCCGCTTCCTCCATCATAAGCCTCGCTCATGCCCACATCTATGTTC
>JAGVPF010000068.1 GCA_020052325.1 archaeon | reverse complement strand
CTTTCTTTTTTCTTTCTTTCTAACTTATTTTTAAACCTTATACCACACTATTTCTTGATATGGCCGGAGGAAGCGTGAAAGTAGGGGATTTCTGCAGCGCCTACTTCAGGAGGCACGGCAGGATGCCCGAGCCCCCGTCACGCAGGATAATCGAATGCCAGGCAGAGGCAATCGTAAAAGGATGCGGAAAAACATCCGGGAACGCGCTTGCCGAACTCGACCTCGAAACCAGGCATGAATCCGACATCGTGAAGAAGGTCCGGTGCGGGGACGCGATTGTGGTCAAGGCCGGACGGGGGACCTTGCGGCTCTCGTTCACGCATATCGACGGTTCGGGTAGGCTTGTATGCATGGCGTTCAACAGCGGGCAGTATGAGAGCGAGCATCAAATCCGCGAGGGGGAAACCGAGAAGGTCTGGGGCGGGATGCTTCCCGACATGCGGGTTTTCAGGGTGACATTGGAGAGGCTGCCGCTCATGCCGGGCGCGGACGGCGCGCTCGGATGCGTGAGAATCAGGGCGGAAATCGATTCGTCCCAGGTGCGGTTCGATGCCTGGCCGCCCTGATGCCCGGGTCAGTTGCCTTTTCCAGCCGGTTTCTTGTATTCTGCGGGCGTGGCTTCAGCCGGCGGACCGGAATGGTTGCATTTCGGGCATGTGATATTCACTCCCGGCCCCTCAACCCGCCAGTCGCTCGTTCCTCCCCGGGAGAAGAAGTCTTTCGCTTCGATCCGGGATTTGCATTTGGGGCAGAATGCTACATTCTTTTCAGACATGCATAACACCCCGAAAAAAATGTTTTTTAAAGGTTTGTATACATAAGTATACTTATGTATACTACAGTAAAGATTTCAGCAGAACTCAAGAAAAAGCTCGAAGAGATGAAGATGAGCGATAGCGAGACATATGAGGAGGTCATAGAGGACCTTATCGAGGATAGGTTGTCCCTGAACCCGCAATTCATTGCCGAGATAGAAAGAAGAAGGGAAGAGGCAAAAAAAGGAAATGTAACCTCGCTTGCTGAACTGAAAAGGGGGCGCAAGTGAATGTACAACGTTAATTTTACGGAGTCAGCAAAAAAAGAATATGGGCAGCTGCCGGAGGATATGCAACAAAGGGTTGTTGCTGTTTTGGAGAGGATATCCTTAAGGCCGCATTCTTACGTTATGAAACTGAGCGGCTCATCGGCGTTTCGCCTTCGGGTCGGCAAGCATAGGATAATTTTGGATATTGATGAGCAGGCCAAAGAGATCCTGGTGCTTAAGATAGGCAATAGGGAGAACGTCTACGGATAGCCGACGGCATCTTTTTAAATTCATCTCACAAATAACATTTCACCCGTTAAACTACTCTGGAGAGTAGGAGGGCTTGTTTATGGACAGGAAGAAACTAGCAGAGGCCATCAAGAAGGCCCTGGACGACAAAGGGAAGAAGAAATTCAAGCAGAGCGTGGAGCTCATAATCAATATCAGGGGCATCGATTTTGCCAAGAGCGAAAACAGGCTCAACCTCGACATAGTCCTTCCGAAAGGAAAGGGCGGGAAGGAGCTGAAATCCGCGATTTTTGCAGAAGGCAACATGGCAGACGAAGCACGGAGGGCCGGTGCCGACCTCGTGATACAGCCGAACGACATCGCCGGCTGGACCGCGCCTGCCAAGGTCAAGGAGCTTGCGAACAGGTATTTCCTGCTTGCGCAGCCGAACCTGATGGGTGTGGTCGCCAAATCGCTGGGCCAGACGCTTGGCAAGCGCGGAAAACTGCCCAAGCCGATTACCGGGAATATTAAGGAGATAATCGAGCGCTCGAAGAAATCCGTCAGGATTGTATCCAAGGGGAAATACCTTCCGGTGGCGCAGGCGCTCGTAGGGACCGAAATCATGGAAGCCGAAGACCTCCTCGACAACGCCGAGACGGTGTATGAAGCCGTGAAGAACAAGGTCAACGAGGGCAACATCAAGTCGGTTTACGTGAAGCTGACGATGGGCAAGCCCGTGAAGGTCGGATGAAAGGTGCCTAACATGACTTACAAGATTGACATTAACAAGAAGGAAGTGAAGAGGAAGTCCGACCAGGTCAAGAGCACGATAGCCGACATGAAGAAATTCAAGACGGTCGCGCTCCTTGACCTGCGCAAGCTGCCCGATGCGCTCCTGCAGTCGCTCCGGCAAAAGATACGGGAGAAGGGCGGAAAGGTGATGGTGCTAAAGAAGCCGGTCATCAGCCGCGTTTTGGCGGCCAACCCGAAGCTTGCCGCGCGCGTGAGCGAATGCGACAAGCCCATGGCCCTGATACTTACGAACCAGACCCCGTTCGAGCTGAACTCGTTCTTCAAACAGCACAGGAAGAAGAGGGCGGCCAAGATAGGCGATATCGCCATGTCGGACATCGTGATACCTGAAGGCGAAACAGACCTGCCCCCCGGACCTGCGCTCTCGGAGCTGAAAGCCGGCGGCGTGAACGTCCAGATAAAGGCGGGCAAGATAATCGTTTCAAAGGAAAGCATAATCGCGAAATCCGGCGAGAAGCTGACAGTGCTCAAAGTCAAGGCGCTCCAAAGCCTCGGCATACAGCCATTCGAGATGATGGCGAGCCTGGTGTTCGGTTTCGACGGCGAGTACATATACTCGAAAAGCATCCTGGATTTGGGCGAGACTGTGAACGCGGATATGGCCGCGTCGTTTGCCCAGGCGATGAACCTGTCCCTCAACATCAGCTACCCGACCGGGCAGAACATCAACCACCTGCTCGGCGACGCGGTGAAGCAGGCGATGAACGTGTCATTGAACGCGAACGTATACTCATCAAGCTCCATAGAGCGGCTTCTCTCCTCTGCCATGCGGCAGGGGACGGCTCTTGGCAAGCTTGGTTAAAGTGAAATGAAAGGAAGATAAAAAGGAACCTTGGTTCCTTTTAAGAGGTGTATGTAAATGACGAAAGTAGACCCATATTTGCATGCCGTGCTCGTTCTGCACGGGGCTGGAAAGGAAGTTAGCAAGGAAGGCATAGTCGCCGTAGTCAAGGCAAGCGGCGCGGACGTCGATGATGCTCGCGCGAAGGTGCTCGCCGAAGCGGTGAAGGGCGTCAACTTCGAGGACCTCCTCAAGCAGTCCATGATGATGGCTGCGCCTGCGGCAGCTGCCCCGGCAGCGGCCCACGAGTCCAAGAAAGAGGACAAGAAGGAAGACGAAGGCAAGAAAGAGGAGCAGGCCGCTGAGGGCCTCGCGAGCCTGTTCGGCTAAAGCCTTTTTCTTTATTTCTTTTCTATTTTTCAATTTCTATTTTTCATCCGGATATTCCCTCGCGTTCCGCCCGAACCACCCAAGGACGCCAGTGAAACATATTTATTTGTAGCATCTGTTACTTGCCTGTATGCAGGCATCCGTAAGAGCGACAATCAGGGACATCAAATCGCTGAAAATCCAGGGTGCGAGGAACGTTGCAAAAAGCGCGATAGAGGCGCTTGCGCAATCAATCCGGCAATCGAAGGCGAAAACGCCAGCATCGCTGAAAAAGGAGCTCGCCGCCACCGCAGACGCGTTGGCGCAGAGCAGGCCGACAGAGCCCATGATGAGGAACCTCCTTGAGGAGGCAGTGCGGTTTGCGGATGCGCTCGCAAAATCGAAGGATGTGAAATCTGTTTCTGACCTTAAAAAGATGATTGCCGCACATGAGGCGGAAGTGCTGGGCAATGTCCAGGAGGGGGCGAAGAGGCTCGCGGAATACGGGGGGAAGCTCATCCCGGACGATGCGCTCGTGCTGACGCACTGCCACTCCTCGACATCCACAAGCTGCATGATAGCGGCAAAAAAGATGCGGAAAAAATTCTCGGTCGTCTGTTTCGAGACCCGCCCGAGGTGGCAGGGGAGGAAGACGGCAACGGAGCTGGCGAAGGCCGGCATAGACGTGACCATTTCCGTCGACGGCGGGATGAACCTGTTCATGAAGAAGGCGGACATCGTGATTGTCGGGGCCGATTCGGTCACATCGCGGGGCGACCTCATCAACAAGATAGGCACTTCAACGCTGGCGCACATCGCCCGCATGAACGACGTCTCGTTCTACAGCGCGGCCGAGCTTTACAAGTACAGCCCGATGACGATATTCGGGACGCGCGAGAAAATCGAGGAGCGCGACCCGCGCGAGGTCTGGGAAAAGCCGCCAAAAGGCGTGAAAATCAGGAATCCGGCCTTCGAGGCGACGGCGGCCAAGTATATCAGCGGATACATAACCGAATCGGGCGTGGTGCCGCCGCAGTCCTTCTTCGCGATGGCAACAGGGAAGCTCGGAATCAAGCTATACGAATGAAAAAACGGGGTATTGACATGGTTGAATACGTGGAAAAAGAAGCCAAGGCGGAAAAGGTCGATGTCTGGAAAATCAAGAAATACGTTTGCAAGGTCAAACCCATCGACATCTACACGGGAAAGAACATCATCGTCCTCAACAAGGTGGAGGCGCAGGAGCACGATATCTATTCGGGCTACCGCACCGAAATCCGCCATGACGGCAAGAGCATCATCGCGATTGTCGATGTGAGCGAGGAGATAGTGGAGTCCGGCGAAATCGGCGTCTTCCGCGACCTTGCCGGCTGGCACAAGCTGAAGAAGGGCGAGCTTATCGAGGTCGTCCACATGGACCAGCCCGAATCCGTCAAGTTCATAAAAAAGAAGCTTGACAAGGGCTCCCTCAACAGCTATGAGATACAGACCATCGTAAAGGAAATCATGCAGGACCGGCTCAGCGAGATAGAGACCTCGGCGTGGATTACGGCAGCGTACATCAACGGCTTCACCGACGAGGAGGTCATAGCCCTGGCCGAGGCCACGGTGGATTCAGGCGAGCAGCTGAACCTCGGCAAGAAGCCGATTCTGGACAAGCACTGCATCGGCGGTGTCGCGGGGAACAGGACCACGATGGTGATCGTCCCGATAATCGCGGCCGCAGGGGTGTACATACCAAAGACGTCCTCGCGCTCGATAACCTCGGCCTCCGGCACCGCAGACACGATGGAGGTCCTTTCAGACGTCATATTCAACATGGACGAGATGCGTTCAATCGTCCTGAAAGCGAAGGGGGCGGTTGTCTGGGGCGGGGGCATGAAGCTCGCGCCCGTGGATGACAAGCTTATCCGCGTTAGGCACCCGCTTAGCCTGGACCCCGAAGGCATGCTGCTTGCAAGCATCCTGGGGAAGAAGAAGAGCGTGGGGGCCGAATTCGTTTTGATAGATATCCCCGTCGGCCGGGGCGTGAAAGTGCCGTACGTGGAGCGGGGCAACGAGCTGGCCAAGCATTTCCTCCGGGTCGGGGCCAAGCTCAACATGAAGATAGAGGCGCTGATAACAGACGGCGCGGAGCCGGTCGGAAACGGCGTCGGCCCAGGCTTGGAATGCATCGATGTTCTCGAGGTCCTTGAAGGCAGGGGCCCCGATGATTTGCGCCATAAAAGCCTGATAATGGCGGGCAAGCTCCTGGAGCTGTGCAACAAAGTCGAGGTCGGAAGAGGGTATTCCGTCGCAGAGGGCCTGGTTAACAGCGGCAAGGCGCTTGCCAAATTCCGGGAGATAATCGGGCTCCAGGGCGGGAACCCGAAGGTCAAGACCTCGGATATCCAGGTCGGCCAGTACACCCACACCATAACTTCCGATGTATCGGGCAGCATCTTCCACATAGATAACAAGGTGATGTCGAAGACGGCGAGAATCGCCGGCGCGCCCCGCGACAAGGGAGCAGGAGTCCTGATTCACAGGATGAGGGGCGACCGCGTGGAGAAGGGGGACAAGCTGTTCACGGTATTTTCTGAGAGCGAGGCAAAACTCGATTTCGCATTGAAGGCGCTGAAAGAGCTTGAGCCCATAGAGATGAGGAAAATGCTCCTGGGAAGCATCCAGTAGAGATTATATCCGCAGATGAAGGAGGGGGCGCGCAAGCGCCGCTACCACTTGCCGAACGAGATGAACGTGCGCGTGTCTGCTACTTCTTTAACTTTTCTTATCTGGTCGATCTTCCGGTCGATGTCTTCCACGGATGCGCCTTCGAGAATGACGCATGCGTCGTATTCCCCGGATATCTCATAAGCGTCCCGGTGGGCTTTGAGGGCGATGATTTCAGACATCATTTTTTTCGTCTCGCCCCTGGCCTTGATCATGAGGATGGCGAATGTTGTCGCGCCACCGGAGATTTCCGCGGTGAAGCGCCGGATGATTCCGGTCTCCACCATCCTCTT
>JAGVPF010000131.1 GCA_020052325.1 archaeon | reverse complement strand
TTCCTGCGCCAGCTAGGCATCGACGAGAAGAACCTCATCAAGGTGTTCTCGCTCGTGCGCATGCGCAAGGCCACAAAAGGCGTCGTCAACGTCGTCCTAGAAGACGGGATAAACCCGCCGTCCCTGAGAGGCGTCTAGGCAGATTCGGAGATAGCACCCATGGCGAAGTATCAGCGGCTGAAGTTTGATGAGATTAAGCCCGTCGTTGATGAAATCGTATGAACGGAGTTGACCGGATGAAGTTTGATGAAAATTTAACCGGAGTTTGCAAGGGGGAAATTTTCAATGGCTGAGGAAAAGGTACTCGTTCCCGGAAAGCAGAAAAAGCCACTGAAAAGCCTCGCCACGCTCCTTAGCGGGCTCGGCTTCACGAGAATAACCTATGCCAAGAACGTGCTTTCGGTCGAGAAGATAAAAGGGACGGATCTCCAGGGCAAGCCATACCTGGAATACCGGGTCGAGTTCAAGGAGGACTCGGTGGACTTCATCTACAGCTTCTCGGCAAAAAGGAGCAGGATTGCAAGATTGCTCGACCTCATGCCCACTTTCCTCAACATCCTTCAGGTCGCAGAGGATTATTATGACATCCGCCCGACCGGCATCTTCACCCACATAAACGCGCTGCTCTCGGAAACGTCCAAGATAATCGACCGCGACGCGCTCGAGTTCTCCACCCAGCTGTCCGAGCTCCAGGTCCGGCATTCCGACATGAACGCCAAATACGAGGACCTTGTCCGCTCTGGCGAGGCGAACACGCGCCTGCTTCTCGAGTGCGAGCGCAAGAGGGACGAGATGCAGAAGAAGCTCGCGCAGCTTAGCGGCATGGGGGACGACCTGCTCAAAGAGAGCCTCTATAACTGGATCAAGCTGCACGGCGGCGCGATTGACATCCGCGAGTTCTCGAAGGCGAACTCGGTCGCGGTGACAAGGGCCGAGGACGGGCTCAACATGCTGATACGCGAAGGGTACATCCGGAGGCGTTTCGAGTGAGCCGCAGGGGGAGGCGGAAGAAAGGAAGAAACGCCGGCTCGCCGCCCCAATCGCAGGCTTCAGCGGAAACGCCCGCCCCGGAGGCCACCATCAGCCAGTACTTCTTCACATTCGAGCTCATCAAGCAGTATCCGACCACGCGCTCATTCATAGTAAAGCAGCCCCTGAAGCGCTCGTTCAAGGACACATTCGGAGAGCTTTTCGGCGGCAACAAGAAAGGCGTTTATCGGTTCTAGAATCCGCCAATGTAAAAGGCAAGGGGCCGCACATTCAAGGCAAGAGGTCACACATGAAAGTCCTGCTGGTTGGCAATGGTGCCCGGGAGCATGCGATAGCCGAGCGGCTTGCGCAGGATGCCGAGCTCTATTCCGTGATGTCGAAGAAGAACCCTGCGATTGCGCAGCTTTCCAAGGAATACTGGATTTGCGACATCGAGAACGCGGAATCCGTAAGCAAGGCGATTTCCGGCCGGGAGTTCGACCTCGGTTTTGCGAGCCCTGATGCTACCCTGGCGGCGGGTGTCAGCGACGCGCTCGCGCAAACTGGCATGCTTGTCGCATCCCCGACGAAAGCGGCCTCAAGAATCGAGTGGGACAAATCCTACATGCGGAACCTGCTTACGCGCCACAAAATCAAGGGCTCGCCAAAACACGTTGTCGTGACGAGCGAGGCCGATGCCCGGCGGGCAATCAAGGATTACGGCGAGGTCGCCGTCAAGCCCCTTGGGCTCACAGGCGGCAAGGGCGTCAAGGTGAGCGGGGACCATTTCACAGAAATCGACGACCTGGCCGATTACGCGAAAGGGCTGATTGAAAAGGACGGGAGCGCGCTTATCGAGGAGAAGCTTGTGGGCGAGGAGTTCACGTTCCAGTGCTTCTGCGACGGCTCGCGCATTTCCACGATGCCCCCAGTGCAGGACCACAAGCGCGCATATGAGGGAGATGCCGGCCCGAACACTGGCGGCATGGGCTCATACTCATCCGGCACCCACCTTCCGTTCACGAGGGAGAGCGACATCGAGGAAGCGAAAAAAATCCTCCAGGGCGTCATCCACGCGATGAAGAAGGACCAGGCGCCGTTTCATGGCGTATTATACGGCCAGTTCATCCTGACCGCGGAAGGCGTGAAGATAATCGAGTTCAACGCCCGTTTCGGCGATCCGGAGGCGATGAACGTATTGCCGCTCATGAACGATTCGCTCACAAACACCCTGCTCTCGATGGCCGAAGGGCAGCTTTCGCGCCCCTCGTTCTCGGACGACTGCACCGTCGTGAAGTACCTGGTTCCAGACGGGTATCCTGACAAGCCGCACAAGGACGCGTGCGTGGACATCGATGCGCACGGGATGGAGGCGTCGGGTGCCAAGGTCTACTTCGCCTCGGTATACGAGCAGGCGGGAAAGATACTCACCACGGGCTCGCGCGCATTCGGCATCCTAGGGCGGGGCAAAAGCCTGGATGAGGCCGAAGCGATAGCAGAAAAGGGATGCTCATTCATACGCGGCCCGGTATGGCACCGCAGGGACATCGGCACAAGCGCGCTGATAAAGAAGAAAACGGACCGAATGCTTTCGATTAGGGGGAAAAAATGAGACCCGCGTTCCTGGCGCTTCTGCTTATCCTCGCTTTGTCAAACGCCTCCAGCTTCGGCTATTCGAGAATAACCCTGCACCGGACCTGGGAAGTGACGAGCAGCGGGCCGTTCGATTTCACTGGGGCCCTTGCCGTCAACGACAGCAGCCAGCGCGTGGTAGCCATCATGACAGAACCCGAGATGGAGCGGTATGTTGATGACAACGGCACCATAATGCTCCGTTATCATGGGAACGGGTCGATTACCATGAAGGCGGATGCCATAGTGGATATCAATTACGATCCGATAATAACGTCCGATCCGGCGGTCCCCAACAAGCCCCTCAATTCGACCGAGCTTACGCGGGCAGACGAGCAAATCGCCATCAAGGCAGGGGAGCTCTCATCGGACGAATCCGCCCTCAAGACAATCCGCGACCTCGTGAATTTCGTCCACAACTACGTGAAATACGACTTATCGTATTGGGGCAAATCGAAATCCGCCGAGGTGGTGTTCGCTGAAAAGCGGGGCGTATGCGTCGAATACACCCACCTGCTGATTGCGATGGCCCGCTCGCTCGGCTTCCAGACCCGGTATGTCAGCGGATACGCGTATTCCAATGCATGGCAGCCGCATGCATGGGCGGAAATCTACCTCCCCGGCCACGGGTGGATTCCTGCTGACGCGACATTCGCGCAGGCCGGCGTGCTCGACAGCACGCACCTGGCTGTGCGCAAAAGCGACGACCAGTCGGCGTCCTACGACCTCCTGCTTTCCTCAGACCCGGATGTGGACATCAGCGCGCAGGACAGCCTTGAAACCGGCTTCACATCCGAAGACCCGAAAGGGGTCTCGCTCGCGCTCGATATCGACGGCCAGACATATGTCACGGAGGTCCGCCTGACAAACAGCCGGCCGGATTACGTCCTTGGCTCCTACAACCTTGTCGTGCCGGATTCCTACGGCGGTGAGCAGCTCTCCGTCATGCTTCTTCGCCCCAACGAAACGCTCCGCCTCTACCATGGCATGAACCATTCGCTTTTCGACGACGGATTCCTCTATACGGTCCCTGTTTCCGCCTCGTTCAACGATGCGCATGACGAGAAGACGCTGACAGTCGACCGTTTCTCCCTCGATGGCAATTCCAGCCACGGATACGAACCATCCGGCTCCGGGTGCGCTCCGGGATATATGCTCGCAACCCTCTGCATAATCGGCATCGGAGTTGCCGGTGCTGCGAAAATCCAGTGATTAAAAATTCTATCCACCACTCATCCCCATATGGCCAAAGTCCACGTGATAGGAGCAGGGCCGGCCGGCTCGATTGCTGCAGTCAGCGCCATCCGGAGCGGTTTTGAAGTCACCGTCTCTGAAGAGCACCAGGGCGCCGGCATGCCCCGCAACTGCTCCGGCCTCTTCTCGAAGGACGGCCTGGAGTCGCTTTCCAAATTCCTGGATTACAGGAAGCACGTGCTGAACCCCATAATGGGGGCGCGCATCAGCTTCGACAACGAGTTGTTCAGCGTCAAGCGGAAAGGCCCTGTCGCATTCGTCTGCGACCGCTCTGGAATCGACCGCGCCCTCGCCCGCCTGGCCGAATCCGAGGGCGCTAAAATGAATTTCGGGGAACGTATCACCTCCTCCTTCCAATCCGGCAATATCATCGGCGCGGACGGCCCACTTTCCTTAACCGCCCGCCATTTCGGGTTTCCGCAGATTAAGAAGCATGCCGGGACGCTTCAGGCGCAAATCCCTTACGTTGCCGAAGACCCGCACATGATTGAGATGCATATCTCCAATTCGAGGTTCCCCGGGTTCTTCGCATGGGTGATTCCGCAGAATGAAACCTGCGCCGAATTCGGCGTTGGCGTCGAGCTCCCCCACCGGCCAATCCTTGCATGGAACCATCTCATGAAGCTTAAAGGCATCGAAAAGACCCAGAAACCCAGGGGCTTCGTAATCCCACTCTCCCCCCGCAAATGCACCGCAAAGAGGCATGGCGCCAAGAACGTCCTGCTGGCAGGCGATGCGGCCGGGCAGGTCAAATCGACTACCGGCGGGGGCGTGATATTCGGGGGCATGTGCGCCGCGATTGCAGGACGGCATGCGGAGAACCCCGGGCGCTACGAATTCGAATGGCGCCTGCGCCATGGGGCCGACCTGGCCCTGCACCGCATGATTCACTCCTTCATTTCCTCCCGCTCGGATGCCCAGCTCTCCGCCTTTTGCAGAAGGATTAAGAAACTGAATCTTGATTCTTATTTATCTCATCATGGCCACATGGACAGGCCCACAAAGATGATGGGCCCGCATTTTGTGGCGCACATGCTCAGGAACATCTGGGGGGTTGTTTAATCATGATTGGAAAAATCGAACGCTACATACACGAGGAGCTTGCTGTCCGCAAGGGGCTCCTTTTCGCCCTAATCGACCCGCTCGACTACAAGTCCCTGGGTGATGCGGTCAAGACCGCGAAGAACGCCGATGAAGGGGGCGCCGACCTGATCCTGATAGGCGGCAGCACGGGCGTGCAGGGCGAAGTGCTCGATTCCGTCGCCAAGGAAATCAAGCACGCGGTTTCAAAGCCCGTCGTCCTTTTCCCGGGCAACATCGGGACGCTCACAAAATACGCCGATGCGGTGTATTTCATGTCCATGCTCAATTCGCGCAACACCTACTGGATAAGCGAGGCGCAGGTGCTTGCCGCCCCGACCGTGAAGCACTACGGCATCGAGCCGCTTCCTGTCGCTTACGTCGTTGTCGAGCCGGGCGGGACCGTCGGCTGGGTCGGCGATGCGAAGCGCATCCCGCGCGAGAAGCCAAAAATCGCAGCGGCCTTCGCATTGGCGGCCGAGTACATGGGTTTCCGCTTCTTCATAACGGATGCCGGCAGCAATCCAGAATCGGGGCACATCCCCCTCGAGATGGTGAGCGCCGTGCGCTCCGCAATCACAATCCCCTACATAGCCGCCGGAGGCATAAGGACCCCCGAGCAGGCGAAAAACGTGATTAAGGCCGGAGCCGACATAATCCAGGTGGGCACCGCTTTCGAGAAGGAGAACTCCGTCTCGAAAATTAAGGACATGGTGAAGGCGGTGCGCGAAGGGGCGATGTCAAGAACGTCGAAACGTTCTTGAGCATGCTCAAGGCCGGACCGCCGGCCTTGACAAACTGAGATCAATGGTTTAAATTGTTGAGGTGAAAAAATGAACCTATCCTTCATAGAATTTCTGGCCAAGCACGGGGCTATGCGCTTCGGCGAATTCACATTGAAAAGCGGGCGCGTATCCCCGTATTTCATTGACGTGGGCGTGCTCACAAGCGGTGAGACGATATCAGACCTCGGCCGCTATTACGCCTCGCAAATCCACGAATCCTTCGGCGACAGGTTCGACGTCATTTTCGGCCCGGCTTACAAGGCCATCCCAATCGCGATAAGCACGGCAATCGAGCTCAAGTACCTCCATCATATGGACAAGAAATGGCTCTTCGACCGCAAGGAGATGAAGCTCCATGGCGCGGATGCCAACAGCGTCTTTGTCGGAAGCCAGAACA